>NZ_JAHKRD010000006.1:0-246032 GCF_019345615.1 Shewanella sp. NKUCC01_JLK
GATTGTAGTAATCTTCATAGGTGGACCCGTCCTCTTTCTGATGAGTTTTAGCGACTACATCGTGGCCCATTGCGAGGCCGATTAAAAGTGGATGGGTCCATTCCATTATCCCTGTTTTAGAAGGTCACTGGTGCAGCAATGACAATCTTAGGTAAGTTATCAATACCTATGTCTGCCCTAAAAAGCATTTGCCCCAAAGCTTGCTAGCACTCGTTTAGTAAATCGAAAACTTACGAACGAGTTTCCCTACAAATTCTTATCTGTTTACCCAATGTTTGGCCCTACCGTAAAGCGACTAACAATGTATGGGTATACAGTCGTATTTAAATTTAGATGCTTTTGAGCGTTTTTAAACTCATTATTTTGCGCGTTTATCCAGCCTAAAATTAATAAAACCCTTTAAAATCACTTGTATATGCTTTTCCAAAATTAGTTAATAGGTTTGGAAAACGCGCATGCGCGTTTTTCCAGATGGTGTATTGGATGAAAGACTGATAAATTCTCTTTAATACATATAGTTAACTGTGCGCGTTTTTACTGGTCTAATGAGGTAAACGCGCATGCGCACTAATAAAATGTTAGGCATGAATAATGAGTCGTAGATACCTCAATCTTCAGGAAGCAGAGACGGCGCTTAAACGAGAAAAGGCAGTTGAGTGCTTTCTTGGTGGCTGCGAACGCGATGGCCGTGCTGGCATAAAGTGGCTAAGCATTCGCGGTTCCGGACCCGGAATAGATGTGTCACTTTATGAAACAGCCGATTTGGGTGATGAATCATTCCTTGATATTTATGAATTTGGTCCGCTTGATCCAGATCTGGAGCTTGAGGAGGCCGATGAAGTCATATCGTTCGCTTCGTTTGGCCAAGCGATAGAGTTTATTGAACAGAGATTCGCTGGATCATCTGAAAGGTTATTGAATGAGCTAATGGTTCAAGAAGAATATGCCGACTTTATATCGAGAGGCAGGAAGTAGAAATGCCTAACAATCGCAGGCACAGCGACGGCCTTTCCGTTGCGGCTACGCCTTCACTGCAAAGCCGCGCGTGCTGCAGGCGTTAAGTGGCCTATGAATAAGCGGCAGATTGTCACATTAATGCATAAGCTCCATTACGGAGATGTGGATACTTCAGATGGATATGAGCATCTGATGGTAGATGGGAAGCTTGAACTATCTAAGTTTGAGCGGTTTGTTTACAGATACATAAACGAACCAAATATGGTGTTTTATGCTAATTCACAATTGGCTGGGGTCGGAGATATTCAAGATGCATTTGAATTTACGAGAGCAAACATGGCAGAAAGTCGTATTCGTATAGCCAGCAAAGATTTCCGGGCAAAAATTATTATCGAACCGATCGGAGCAGGCATCGGCCACTTAACAAGTCAAAGCACTCAGACGCCGACAAGCGGCGCTGGTGTTTGAAGCGTTATATGTCATTTAGGAAAGTTCGATGAAATGTCCCGTGTGTTCTGAGGAGTTCGGTTACTTACGATTGAAAGACTTGGAAAAAACAAAAAAGGAAACATTATTTCATTGCCCTAAATGCTCGCAAAAACTTAGCAATTCATCACTATTAGAAATCCAGAGGAAGGTAGATTTTTTCATCTATGGAGGACTAGTTTTCTTGATGGTAGTGCTTGGGATTGAATACATCGTCTCAGGTGAGTCAATGAGCACAGTTTCTACAATTTTAATAATGACTATTTGTCCTATATCGTTGCTTTTAGGTTACTTGCAAATTAAAAAGATAGATACAGCAGAGTATCGGAAAGCTGGTGAAAAAAATGCCATATAACAAGTTACTTAATTTCGTTCCGGCCACAAAAAGCGTGGCCTCCACGGGACTGCCTACGCTTCGCTGCGGCAGCCCATTAGTAAAGCGTTAGGCAACACCAAGGTGCTGTGGATTATGAAAAAAGGAGATAAGGTGTCTAGTACGGTAAAGTATGTTATAGGTTTAGGGATTCGAGCTCCAATAAAATCAGGACTATATAAAGTTGATTCCAAAGAAATAATTGTGAGCTATCCCAGAGTTTTTGACTTTGGAATCGAACTGGAACTTCCAAAGTCTCTAAGTACTCAATTCGAAGTTACATGGGATGATCCTGTTTCCTATCGTAGATTGAAAAGTGATACTCATGAAAGGTTTCTTCCCAAATACGAAGCAATGGCAGCAATAAATAAACTATTACTTGCATTCAAGTTGTCAAGAATTGGAAATTCAGAAGGCAGCGGCGTTAGAAGTGTAGGAAGCTGTGACCAACTTTACAGTTATGCTTTAGTCGATAATAGTTTCCAAGGTCTGACTGTGGGTTTAAAGATTCAACAGCAAGATTACCCTCATTTAATGCCTAATGCACAGCATCCAGAGGATAATGCAGGTACTACGGAAATAGCGAAGCGGTATATCGATAACGATGAGCCTGTAATTGCAAAAAGAATTGTACGCTCTTTTGAACTTATAGAGTTGGGCTTGTTCTCTGAATCTTTACTTGTTTCATTCTCTATACTAGATGATGTTACTCAGATGATGCTTCAGGAGTTGCACCATAGAGTCCATAACTCGACTGTTGAAGAACAAGAGAGATACACAAGTAATATTAGAAATAACAGGTTAGAACGTTACTTAAATTCATGCTTGGAAGATCTACATGGTAAGAAGATGCAAGATCTATGGGGGAGTTTTAACACAGCGATTATATGGTTTAATCAACTTCGAAATCAAATTGCACACAATGGAGCTTTAATCACTCACAGCGAGGCAAAGGTGGGTTTGTACGTAGCATTAAAAATTATTATTACACTAGATCAAGAACAACTATTACGTTCGGGTGTTAATGCTGACATGTATAGAGCAGCCAAAATGCAAGCATCTTGGAGCGAAACCCCTCCTAGTTGGGTTCCTTCGGGACAAGCTGCATCATCAACAGACTTTAGTGGGTAGAAACTTAAGTAGACTACCAACTACTTGCTGGTAGTCTAGTTGCCTAACAAACGCTTCAAGAGGGACAGCCAACGCGTGGCATTTTTACCATGCGTTGGTTTTTGTGGCTACGATGTTATGCGGAAAGTTGGTCGTGGCGTTGTCTGCCCCTTAAGCGGGCGTTAGCCCTTAATAGGAATATAATCTTGAAATACTTTCAAAAAGGCAGTGGTGAATATTTAGTCTTGGTTCATGGAGCATTAACAGATGGCTCTATGTGGCTCCCACATGTAGATTCCTTGGCTCAGTATTTTGATGTCGTTTCAGTGACTTTAAGTCATTTTGATAATGATGATAACTTAAGTTTTGGTCTTAATTCACACGCTCAAGAACTATGTGGCCTTGTGAAACAGTTAGTTTCAGAGAAGCCCGTGAATGTTGTTGGTTGGTCTTATGGTGCCGATGTTGTATTGAACATGATAGCAACGTCTCAATTGCCACTGTCTAAGGTGTTTTTGTATGAGCTAGGGTATCCCGGCTGTGTTCAAGAAGATGAAATGAACACTTGGGTTGCGGATGCAAATTCAATGTTTGAGCCTGTTTTTAATCATGTACATCAGGGGAACTTGAGTTTAGCTGTTGAATCATTGATTGATGGTTCTGGGAATTGTCCGGGTTACTTTGATAAACAAGCCACTGAGATAAAGAGTTTACAGTTAAAGCAAGCTTATACATTGCCTTTGCAACTAAATCAGCAAGAACGTCCATCGATTGATGTCCAAAGTCTATCGAATATTGAGCTGTCTTTGATATTTGGGTATGGGGATAAAACACGAGACTTATTTAAACTGGCCACACAGAGTGATGCACGAGCGTCGAGATGCTCAAAATTGGTGGTTATTGAAAATGAATCCCACATGCTACCTCAAGAAAATCCAGAAAAGTTTTCAAGTTTACTCATTGAATTTCTGGGTAAAAAGGGCTAACAAACGCCTCAAGAGGGACTGTCAACGCGTAGCGTTTCCAGTCCCATTGAGCCGCGGTGGTTACGGTTGTTGTGATTGAGTTTAGTGGTAATGCGTTGCCAGCCCCTTAGGCGGGCGTTATGTTGAAAAAATGGGAGTTCTAAATGAATGAAGGTGTTCGAGAGGGGGAATGGATTAAAGTCGGGGTTAACGACATAGATGCATATGTATTTAAAATCATATCAAGCACTGAAATTTTAGCTGGCTATTATCAAAATAGAATAAAAGCTATCAAGGAAGCATTTGTTTGGAATGGAACAAAATGGGATTTCAAAAATTCTAGTCCATCTGGAAGTTATCTTCGGGGTTCTGACGAAGCTTTGGTAAAAAAAGGCCCTGCTAACTTTTAATAAAATATAGGAATATTGAAATGTCTAATATTGAAGTAACTCTCCCAGCCGTTGATGGAAGTTTATATTGCCCACACGAGTTTGGTGAATCATGCAAACTGGCAATACACACTTTATACTCTGATGATTTTGCTGCACCTCCTAGAAGTATGGTTATAGAGGTTAAAACCAACAGCGGAAAATCAGTAAAGGTCTTTATTCCTTATGATCATGAAAGTCTTGCATCAGTCCAAATTGACGGCCAAGAAATTTAATAACATAACAAGGCGTTGCAACTCGCGCCTTCGGCGCTGGACAGTTTTTAAGTTGAACTTAGCGTTACCCATAGAAATTTTAATTCGAAACTCACTAATTCGAGCTAAAAGTCTAACTCGGAAATGTCCCAAAGTGTGTTGCGTATGTCTTTTAAATGTACAGGTTACGTGAATGCACGAAAGGTGTACCTAGTTAACTGGACACCCAGCCTTAATGGCGCAGTTGTTAACCTCCGACTATGCTTGGGTTAAGCATTAAACAAGGAGGTTTGTATGCCGCGCCCTCGCAGAACTCAAATTAGTCTTGAAGATACGCCCTATTACCATTGCTGTAGCCGCGTTGTTCGGCGTGCGTTTTTGTGTGGCGATGATACCTATTCTGGAAAAAACTATGACCATCGCCGTGGTTGGGTTGAGTCACTACTGTTTGAACTTGAAGCCGTTTTTGCCATTGATGTGGCAGCCTTTGCGGTGATGTCGAATCATCTGCATGTGGTGCTGCGGGTCGACATCGACAGTGCCAATCGTTGGACTGACCGCGAAGTACTTGAGCAATGGCATAAGCTGTTTAAAGGTGATGACTTAACGCAAAAATTCGCCAAAGGTGAGTTAGTTGAAACTCACGAGGTCAACCGATTAAGGCATTCAATCGCAATTTACCGCAGCCGATTATGCGATATTTCATGGTTTATGCGCTGCCTTAATGAACCAATAGCAAGACAAGCAAATCAAGAAGATAACTGTACTGGCCGTTTTTGGGAAGGACGGTTTACCTACTTCTTTTATAGAGAATCAACCCTTACTCGATGAAGCCGCTGTGTTAACCTGTATGGCCTACGTTGATTTGAATCCGATTAGAGCCCAAATAGCGGATACGCCAGAACAATCCGACCATACCAGTATTCAGATGCGCATTCGGGCCGCATTAAAAGGTGAACAACCTAAAAATCTACTGCCTTTTATCGGTAATGAGCGCGAGAACCAGCCCAATGGCATTGCGTTTTCCTTAACGGATTATCTCGAATTAGTGGATGATACAGGCCGAATCATCCGCAATGATAAACGTGGGGCAATAAGTGAAAATGTCGCTAAGTTACTGACAAGATTAAATATCTCACATGACAATTGGCTCAAGCTGTCCACTGAATTTGGCAAGCTATTTCATGGTCCGGTGGGTACGCTGCAAGAACTCACTGATTACTATGAACGTCTAGAAAAGCGACGACGGCACTTTGCGGCAAGCTGTCAGCACTTTCACAGCAACTAACTGTAATACTGCTTAACCAAACCAATCATTGCCCATGTGTTTTATTGGGTGGGTTAGCATGTCTTAAATACACTAATTTTTAATGAGTTAGCTCATTTCTATGCCTTAGCTTTAGCTCTTCAACTTTTGATGACTCTCATTTAAGCAATTTTAGCTCGTACAAGTTGTAGACAAACCAAAAGTGCATTATGTTGTTGATCTAAAATGGATGGCCAGATTTTTTGTCCTCACGATACAGTTCAAGTTACCAGAGGCATTAATTACTATAAAGAAGTGTATAAAAATGATAGCAACACCGCTAATTTGTCTGATTCGTGCGATGATTCGAATGGATTTCAAATAGTAGCGGCCACAGGAATCGGGGGCGGTGGCCCAGATAGTGGCGTTGAGCCTAGAATACCAGGTAGCGGAACAGTCAAATATAAATATTCATGTGAATTATGGAGATTCCCTAATGGTCTTGGCGGTTATTACTTTATGAACAGAAATTGTAGATACAAAATAATTCCACATTAATACACCTAGGTAGTTTTAAATGATATTACAAAAAACACTTATCTTATTAATGGCTTCAATATTGATAGCTTGTAGCCCTAACTATAATGAGAAGCTAATTACTGAAGCTGATATGATCAGTAATGTTGAGACTTTAATGGCTAAAATTAAGAAATATAACATCAAAGAAATTTCTTACTACTCTGAAGAAGTAATCATTTTAAATGGAATTGTTATTAATCCCCTTAAAAAAACTTTTGGAAAAAGTCCTAACGGTGGTTTTATGATGACTTATACAGAAAAAGCCGCAAAGAAAAACTTTGAGAATTGGAACCAAGTTCTAGTCGAAGCACAGCCCCCTACAAGCTTATCCCAAGATAACCTAAATGAGATACTTGTAGATATGGCTGAAATTGGCGTTACTGATTTGTTTGATGACACCGAATATAACACCGTTCGTATTCAGTGGGGGAATTCTGTGATGTCGGGAATAAACGGCCTAGTTTTTGGTGAGAACAAAGATGCAGAAGCATTTCAAGAATACGCAAAATTTGATGTGTTCAAAAAAATATCAGATGGAACCTACTTCTTTCAATTGCTTTAAATAGTCTTTTTATCTATTGATAATCCAACTGTTTCAGGTTCTCAAGCGGATAATTTTTAAATCTACAGATTACACGAATGCACGAAAGGTGAGCAATGGTGATTAGCGAGACGACCGTCCGCCCCATGGACGGGGGCAGTCGAGCATCCAAGGATGGACTTGCTGCGTGTCGGTGAGTAAGTACCATGGCAAGCCTGTATGTGTGGATACCAGCCAACGCCTAGCAACTAAAATGACAGTTCACTCAGCTATACTAGCCTGCAGAATTTTCCAATGCGTTTTTACCAAATCGAATTGACTCATCATTGCTATTAGTACTGTCAAATCAGTCTATAAAAGCAGTCGGCATTTATTAAGCCGCATTTAAAAGCTCTAAAAGCAAAACGCTCCACAGAGACTGTAGAGCGTTTTATTCAGCGAATGGCATTACAATAGCAGATTAATACTTGTGTTAGCCTTTCATGTCCTTTTCCATATCTTCGTAGGAAGTATGGCGAACGTCTTTGCCTTTCACGTAGTAGATAATGTATTCACAAATATTTTTACAGCGGTCACCGACACGCTCAACTGCGCGTGCAGCCCATAATACGTCGAGTATGTCTGGGATTGAACGCGGATCTTCCATCATATAGGTCATTAACTGGCGAATAATGCCTTCATATTCACGGTCAAGCTTAGCATCTTCTTTATGCAGCTCTAACGCGGTATCGGCATCCATACGGGCCAAGGCATCTAAAGTCGCATGCAACATCCGAGTCGCATGACGCCCCATATTTTCAATGCTAACTAACAAAGGCTGCTGATTATTCAAACGTTTATCTAATGCCGCTTTTGCAATCCGCACACAGGCATCACCAATACGCTCAAGATCGGCGATAGTTTTTGAAATAGCGATAATCAAGCGTAAATCACTGGCCGCAGGTTGACGCTTAGCAATAATACGCGTGCATTCTTCGTCAATGGAGACTTCCATTGCATTGACTTTATGATCGCCTGCAATCACCCGCTGAGCTAACTCGGCATCGAGGGCACTTAAGGCATCAATCGCCTGCTCCAGCTGACGTTCAACCAAGCCACCCATCGCGAGCACTCGATTACGGATATCATCCAGCTCAGCGGTGAACTGACCCGAAATGTGCTTACTTAAATTCATGTTTTCCATTGCGTTCCAACCTGTTACTTAACTGTTGACCCATACCAAGCCTTGGTGGCCTTATCCGATACTCAAGCGATTAACCGTAACGTCCTGTGATGTAATCTTCAGTCTTACGTTTTTTCGGCGTGGTGAAAATCGTATTAGTATCAGCATATTCAACTAATTCACCCATATACATAAAGGCCGTTTGATCCGATACCCGCGCCGCCTGTTGCATGTTGTGAGTCACGATAACCACAGTGTATTTCGTCTTAAGCTCAGTGATTAACTCTTCAATCGTCAGCGTCGAAATCGGATCGAGTGCCGATGTTGGTTCGTCGAGTAATAGCACTTCTGGCTCAATGGCTATCGCACGGGCAATCACCAGTCGTTGCTGTTGACCGCCAGATAAACCAAAGGCGTTATCGTGCAATCTGTCTTTAACTTCGTCCCAAATCGCCGCGCCGCGCAATGAACGCTCAGCCGCTTCGTCGAGTTCACGACGGTTATTCAGCCCTTGCAATCTCAAGCCATAAACAACGTTTTCGTAAATCGACTTAGGGAAAGGATTTGGGCGTTGGAACACCATACCGACATTACGGCGCAAAGCCGCGACATCAATCTTTTTGTCGTAGATATTCTGGCCGTGCAGCAATATCTCGCCGCCAATATGACAATTATCAACTAAGTCATTCATGCGGTTAATACAGCGCAATAGTGTCGATTTACCACAACCACTGGGGCCGATAAAGGCAGTAACTTGCTTCTTGGGGATCTTCATCGATACATTAAACAGCGCTTGCTTATCACCATAGCGCAAATCTAAGTTACGGATCTCCAGCGCGGTGTCGTTCTGGCTTAAGTTAGCTAAATCAAAGTTATTGGTTTTCATTGCTGTCGAATCTATAGAAATCATATTTAGTCCTAATACTTTCAGGATAATCGCTGATTAGTGCTCAAGCGAACGATATTTTTCACGTAAGTGGTTACGCACGCTAATGGCCGTCAAGTTGAGTGCCACAATCACAGACACCAGCAAGAAAGAGGTCGCATACACCAGAGGACGTGCCGCTTCAACGTTAGGACTCTGGAAGCCCACATCATATATATGGAACCCTAAGTGCATGAACTTACGTTCTAAATGCACAAACGGGAAGTTAAAGTCCAGTGGTAATGTTGGCGCTAATTTCACGACACCCACCAACATCAGCGGTGCCACTTCACCGGCAGCACGAGCGACCGCCAAAATCAAACCCGTCATGATCGCTGGACTCGCCATCGGGATCACAATCCGCCACAGGGTTTCAGCCTTAGTCGCGCCCAATGCCAAACTACCTTGACGCACCGCGCTTGGAATACGACTTAACCCTTCTTCAGTCGACACAATAACCACTGGCAGCGTCAAAATCGCGAGGGTTAATGCAGACCAAATCACCCCTGGCGAACCAAAGGTAGGAGCAGGCAAAGCTTCAGCGTAAAACAATTGATCGATGGAACCGCCCATCATGTACACGAAGAAACCTAAACCGAATACACCATACACAATCGAGGGCACACCCGCTAAGTTGATTACCGCAATACGGATCATCTTAGTAATAGGGCCTTTCTTAGCATATTCATGTAGATAAACCGCCGCAACCACGCCAAATGGCGTCACGATAACCGCCATCAACATCACCATAAATACAGTGCCGAAAATCGCGGGGAACACGCCGCCCTCAGTGTTGGCTTCACGCGGATCGTCACTCATAAAGCGTCCAATACCGACAAACCACTTACCAATTTTGCCTATGAGTCCTAAGTGATTCACATAGGTCACATCAAGAACGGTATCGAGCTTCAGTTCAACTTCTTCGCCGCGCATATCTCGGACAATAACCGAGTCACGCGCCGCATCATCACGCAGGGCAAATAACGCTTTTTCAAGCACTAAGTAATCTTCTTGCAGTTGAGCTCTCTTGGCGACCAACTCAGCTTTAATACTGTCGGTCAGTTCCCCATCCAGCTCGAAACGACGCTCCTGCAAACGCAATTTTTCAATGGCGTAGTTAATCGAGCCAATATCTTGCTTCTGCAAATCGACCGCTTTGTCCGATAAGGCAACTGCGCGTTCGATATGCTCCATTAAGGAAGATTCAATCGCATCATTCACTAAATCGAGACGCTTGCCATTTTCAATCACAGCTATCGGATAACCGTAGAAGTTACCGTTTTTAGCCCGCTCGATCAGTGCGACCTCGCTTGGCACAGAACGGCTAACAATGTCCGTACCTAATATCCAGCGGAAATCCAAACCCACAAATTCACGGTTACCGGTTTTCACTAAGTAACGGGTCACAAACTCGCCCGGATGTTGCTTAAACACGTGTCCAGCAGCAATCAAACGCTCAGTCGGTACTTCTTCCCTATCGTAAACCTCACCAATTAAGGTCGAACGTACACCCGTGTTATCTTCAAGCTCCCACTGGTAAACGGTTGCAGGCCAAAAGTAACTTAAGCCGCGCCATGCGATTAACAATAATAAGCCTAAGACGGCAATCAAACTGATGCTCACGGCACCGCCCGTCATCCATATCCATGGCGAGCCTGATTTTACCCACTTACCCATTGCACAAACCTCTCAAGGTCACTGGCGAAATAGTATTTAATGTCATTGTCTTATCCCCGTTACAGCGAGCTATAGCGTTCACGTAGACGCTGTCTCACCACTTCTGCAATGGTGTTAAAGAAGAATGTAAAGATGAATAGTACGAACGCAGCAAGGAAGAGCACACGATAATGCGAGCTACCGATAGCCGATTCAGGCATTTCAACCGCAATGTTTGCCGCCAAGGTTCGCATCCCTTCGAACACACTCCATTCCATGATGGCAGTGTTACCAGTGGCCATCAGTACGATCATGGTCTCGCCAACGGCGCGGCCAAGGCCCATCATAATGGCCGAGAAAATTCCCGGACTGGCGGTTAACAACACCACGCGTGTCAATGTCTGCCAAGGCGTCGCACCTAAGGCTAAGCTGCCGTTAGATAAATGACGCGGTACAGAGAAAATGGCATCTTCAGCGATGGAGAAAATCGTTGGGATCACCGCAAAGCCCATGGCAATACCGACCACCAGCGCGTTACGTTGGTCGAAGGTGATCCCCAGTTCGTTAGTGATGAATTGACGGGTATTACCATCAAACAGCGCCACTTCGATGATTGGGCTGACCGCAAAAGAGAACCACCCCACGAAACAGACCACAGGGATCAACATCAGCTCTTGGTACACTTCGGGTAAACGTTGTTTCCACTTACCCGGCAACCTACTCCAGCCATAGGCAGATGTGAGTATCGAGGTCGGCAATAAGATCAGTAGAATTAAAATGCCGGGGAGATGCTCTTCAATCAGTGGCGCTAACCACAGACCCGCCAAGAAACCTAAAATCACCGTTGGTAAAGCTTCCATGATTTCAATGGTCGGTTTCACGAAACCGCGCACTTTAGGCGACATAAAGTAAGCAGTGTAAATCGCACCAGCAACGGATAAAGGCACGGCAAATAACATGGCATAAAATGCCGCTTTCATTGTGCCGTAGGCCAATGGCATTAAGCTCAGCTTAGCTTCGAAATCGTCAGAACCTGAGGTCGATTGCCATACATATTTAGGCTCTGGATAACCTTCATACCACACTTTGTCCCACATAGCGCTCCATGACACTTCTGGGTGGGAGTTTTCCACACTGAAGATATGCAGCTTTTTGTCCGCCTCAACGACTATGCCATTTGAGCGTGGGGTAAAGCCCATTTTACCGGGGTTTTTAAGGTCAAACTTTGCATCAAACAGTTCACGATGACTCGTGGTATAGAGTAGTGTTAGCTCACCCTCAGGGCTCACTGTCGCGAAACTCTTACGATAAAACTCAGAGGCAATCGAACTAATGGGCGATAAGTCATCAAACTGACGAATCTCTTGATATAAACGCCCTTTTTCACCATTAACTTGGAAGTACTGCGCCACAATACCTGTGTCATAACTGACCAGTAATGAACTCGCTCCCGCCAGCAAAGCCACGTTATTGACTTGTGCCTTAGCACGTTCAACATCAATCACCTGCAGCAGATCTAAGCTGTCAGTATCACGGATGTCATACACGAAAATTTTATTGCCAGTTTGCAACATCAATTGACGTTGATCGGGCGTCATCAGCTCGTGGGAGACTTTCTTCGGCGCATCTTGAATTTGTGACGTCGTAGAAACCCACTCCACTTCTTCAGTCATCATGTTCTCTTGCCCTTCGAGACGAGTGAGGCGCCAAACACCACTTTCATCTTGATAAGCAAAACTCATTTTGTCTGAGCTATAAGTGAAGGTCAGCTTATGAATCGCGCTGCCCGTCTCATCGACGGTAATGGGGGTTTCACCTGCGGGATAACGCAGTTTAGGTGTGATTAAACGTTTGTTATTGGGGTACGTTAAACCAAACTCTAGGCCCGCCACTATGACCTGACCATTACTTAATCCCAGCGCAAAACGTTGTTCGCTCGGTACAGCAACGGCGGCGCTGGTGACGGTAACACCCGCTGGTAACGTCGGGGTAAAGCTAGAAAGTAAGCTACCGTCGGCAACAGTATAGAAGTCCACTTGACCATGAACACTCACACGGTACATCACCTCATTTTGCTCTTCAGCACCCACCATTAAGGTCGGCACATCCGCGTGTTGATAGCTCACACTCTTAACGGGTGTGACATCAGCACTGTCGAAAATGGGTTTAATCACATACAACAGATAAAAGAAGATCAACAATAAGGCGACAAATACCATAGTGCCGCCGATAGTGACGCTGATTTGCGCCGCTTTATCCTTAAATGCCCTGCGATTCGAGCGTCCGCCTTTAAGCATACTGTGCGATGCAGAACCAGGTTGAGTGACCTGACTTTCCATTAAGAACCTCTATTATTAATAGCTAGCGAGTTTTTTCGCTAGGATTTGCCGAGTGCTATGCTTACACTGTTTGAACGTAAACTGAGCAATAACAACATCCTTTATTCTAAGTGCGTTGGATTATATGACGCAAAGATGACAGTTGTGTTACACCCCGTTTTAAAACAGGTGCCTTTTACAAAAAATAGGAGTCAGTCACTATGCTACGATACTTAATCACACTACAAGCACCTGATAGAAAAGGATTAGTAGAACAAATCGCCCATGCAGTGAGTCGTCATGGCGGCAACTGGCTCGACTCAGAATTACGCCATATTGACGGTGTCTTTGCCGCGATATTGTTACTCAAAGTGCCGTCACTGCGCATGGACGAGCTCATTGAGGCCCTAGAATGCATCGATAGCCTGTCCCTCACCTACTCTAAAACCTCGGTCGCCCTTAAGCCCATCAAACGCTTAAGTTACAACCTAGTGGCCTATGACAGACCCGGACTTGTGCTCGATATATCCAATAAAATCAATGCAATTGGCATCAATATCGAGCAGTTTAGTAGTCAATATGAAACCGCAGGCCACACAGGTATAGCACTCTTTCGGGCCACCATTGGCCTTGGACTCACAGATCTAGCCCAAGAAGATCAACTGGTAGAATCCCTCTATGCTCTTGGGGATGATCTCGTGCTCGATAGATTAAGCCGTTAATCTTGTTTACTTTTACGGCAAGCTAACACTTAGCACACCAACATATTTAGAGAGTGCACTCGCAATGGCACTTTCAAAAAGCACTTTAAGAGCGCTTAAAGCAATGCTTAAAAACCGATATTCGCGACAAGGTGTTCAAATTAAGTTAAGCCAGTGCAATCAATACTGGATAGTTGGAATAGTTAGAATGCGCATAGGAATCAGGCAAGTGGGTTTGTAAGTTGATGTCATCATTCGAAATTTATTAACCATCTAATAATGCTTAATATTTTTACTATAAAAAGCCCACAAAACCCGATTACTGAACAATAAACACACTAACACCAACAAAATTTAATGTTGTAACTGCCTTTCGATTCATGCTCCCTTGGTAGAATAACCCACGAAACACCATAGCTCCGGTTCAGAATGACCACTTTGCCGCTTTCGAGCTTTACCATCTTTATGTTTTATCAATTATTTTAGGGAGTAGTACGTATGGAGCAGTTATACGAACTGGCCCAAGCCATGATACACAATGATCTGGCGGTTTTAGCCAATCCTAAAATCGCCATCATGGTCAGCGCATTAATTTGTGGCTTTTTAGTGTTAGAAAATGGCTTTATTCCCACCGCATTTTTACCCGGAGATAGCCTACTCTTTCTCACTGGAGTGCTGATTTATCAAGATATTCTTCATATCGGTATTATGCCGTTATTGGTTCTAGCAACCTTTACAGGTACAGCTATAGGTTATTTACAGGGTCGATTTTTAGGGCATACCCAAATTTACCAAAAACTGCTGTCGAATATTGATATCAAACATCAGGAAAAAGCGACCCACCTTATTGATAACTATGGAGTGATAACCCTGCTACTCGCACGTTATATTCCTTTTGTTCGTACCGTTTACCCCTATATTTTAGGTGCAACGGGTATTTCTTCCCGTCGTTTTTTACTCATTAACTTCATCAGTTCAATGGTGTGGATTTTTTCCGTTGTTGGTTTTGGGTATCTCATTAGCCATACCCAATTAGCAACAAAATACCAAACACAATTTATGAGCATAATCATTTACTTACCAGTAGCCCTGCTTACTTTCGGTATTATTGCCTTAGTGTACAAATGGTTAAATAAAACAAAAGAGGTTTAGGTGCACTCAGTCAATCGACTCACTTATCGACTTACTTATCGAAAAATCCTATCTAAACTGGCTTGGATAATCTTGTATACTGACGGCCACGCAATGACGATATAACGAAAGCGTGCAGTTAGATGACGCGCAACAAGTGCAATATCAACTCATTGTTGGTGATGAGTTACTCCCGCTCAATCCATTGATAGGCAAGCAATTAACCTTGACCCACACGGGTAATATCTTCTGCTGCAACTGCGGTAAAAAGAGCAATATTACCCAGCCGCGTGAGACTTGCCCAAACATGTTGCAACTTTGTAGTTAACCCCTCTCTGGGATCGGTTACTTTTTCGCTCGCAACTGCAAGCGCTTAGCTTGACTGAGGATCTCATTTAAAAACACGGAATCCGTTTGTTTTGCTAATAGCACGGCTTTATCGGAGGCTCTTATCGCCTGTTCAAGTTGTCCATCCAGATCATAGGCGGTCGCTAAACTGTCCCATAACACCTCTGAATGAGGAAACGCACGCGTCCCCTCTGCGAGAATTTCAACGCCCCAAGCCGTTTTTTGTTCATAAGTGGCCTTGAGCCCATAAACATTATATTGCTGAGCAAAGAGTGGAAATTCATAGCCAAACTCAGCGCTCTTTTGCCGATAGAACTGTTTTATATCCTTAAGTGGCATAACGGCAATTTCAGGCACGGCATTCCAACCGGCAAAAAGTGTCTTTAACGCCTCAATATTGCCTACAAGCGGCGTACTGTCGTGGGTTTCATCGGGAAAGTGCTTGTAAAACCAATGCAATTGCTTTGATGTGTTATCCGTAGGGCTTGTACCTAAGCGGTCTTGCAACTGCTTAATTTGCGCCGCAAACGCGCTCGCCATCTCATTGGGCTCACTTGCCATACTCAAAAACCAGCGCAGTGGTTTCGCACGCTTAGCTTGTAATAACTCGACCGACTTAAGCACTAGCCAATCACTGTCCCACCATAAACTGGGACTGATTGAAATCACCGCATCAAATTGGCTATTTGGCGTCAAGGCGACATAACTGCTAAACAGCCCCGCGAAGGAGTGACCCGTGAGTATTTGATAATCTGAGGTGCGGTATTTTTTGCCTAACTCACTGAGCAGCTCTTGCTCTAAAAACTGCCTGAACCTTTCAGCACCACCGGAGCTGTCTTTAAATTTATCGATTTGAGTCGGCGTGAAATACTTCATTCGTTGATCCGAACTCACGCCAACGGTGATCATTTCTGGAATAATGGCATAAGTACTTAAAAAACCGACATTCGCAGCCACATGCTCAAATTGGGTAGAGCCATCTAGTACGATTAATACCGGATAGTTAAAATCGTTGGAATGTGCATAGGTATCTGGCAAATCGATTTGTAAGTTGATGTCATCATTCAAGATTTCTGAATAAATTACCGTCTTATCCGTCTGTGCGAAGACAACCGTTGAAAAGAAAAACATCAGCACTAAAACCAACCGCATAAGTACACCTCTATTTGTAATGCTAGGTAACTTACTGGTTTTTATCATAAGACTCAAATCATTACCCTCAAAAAGTCTAATTAAGACGATGGAGTTGAGTACAGTTTACAAAGACGCACTTAATCAGCTCATTCAATCGACTCAGGTCATTAACGCCATCAATCGACTTACTTATCGAAAAATCCTATCTAAACTGACTTGGATAATCTTGTATACTGACGGCAACGCAATGACGATATAACGAAAGCGTGCACTAGAACGCATGATGAGCGACTAAGCTGCACCAGAACGCAACACATTAGGATGACCATGTTAGGAACGCTAAAAAAGATGCGCGTGCAGTTAAATGACGCGCAACAAGTGCAATATCAACTCGTTGTTGGTGATGAGTTACTCCCGCTCAATCCATTGATAGGAAAGCAATTAACCTTGACACACACGGGTAATATTTTCTGCTGCAACTGCGGTAAAAAGAGCAAGAAGAGTTACTCGCAGGGCCATTGTTTTGTCTGTATGCAAAAGCTGGCGAGTTGCGATATGTGCATCATGAAGCCGGAAACTTGTCATTACGACCAAGGCACTTGCCGCGAACCAGAGTGGGCCCAGAGCCACTGTTTTGTGCCGCATTATGTATATCTGTCGAATACTTCGGGCGTTAAAGTCGGCATTACCCGCCACACTCAACTGCCCACCCGTTGGATTGACCAAGGTGCTACCCAAGGTTTACCGATTTTTAAAGTCTCAACAAGACAGCTCTCAGGCTTAGTCGAAGTAGAATTGGCAAAACTGGTTAATGATAAAACCCATTGGCAAGCCATGTTAAAAGGCCATGCCGACGATATTGATTTAAATGCTAAGGCTGCGGAACTGATCCCACAAATTGAGGCTAAGTTGCACGAAATCGGCATGCAAAAAGGCGATTACAGTATCGAGCGTTTGCACGAAACGATTCAGCCAATTCATTATCCAATTGACACCTTTCCGAAAAAGATCACTTCGCACAATTTCGATAAAGATGTGGTCGTCAGCGGAATTTTGCAGGGGATCAAGGGGCAGTATTTAATGTTTGATACGGGCGTGATTAACATTCGTAAGTTTTCATCCTACGAGATCACAGTCGAGCACGACTGAAACAGTCTGAAATCAAAATGGAACTTCCCTCCGTTAAAATGAAAAAGCGCGGCAGTTTTCACTGTCGCGCCCTTTATTGAGATGGCTGTCACTAAAGTACCATGTCCCACAGTTCAAAAATGGGAGCTAGCACCACAAACATGGGACCAAGACACCTCAATTAAGCACTAATCCCGTTTATCTGGCGAATGCTCCAACCAAAATGCTGACTCAATTCACTTAGAACTGAACTAAAGCTCAAACGCTGACTAAAGAGCCACATTAACCGACGGCATATTGGCCAACATACTGGCAATGAGACTGTCGAAATTTTCGGTTAGCTCATCCATCTTTTTAATGTTGCCAAAACCTTGGGCAAGCACTCGCCAAATTGGCTCATCAACGCCCTGTATTTTAGTGGGTTTAAAGAGCGCTATCACCACGGTACCTTTGTCATACTTTTGGGTATTCACACCGTCGGTTGACAGCCCAGCGACTAACCCTGTCACTGCCAAAATTTGTTCATCGCTCATTTCAGTTCCCATAGCGACGCCAAAGCCAACCTGAAAATCCGCCAGTAGTGGATCTTCGACCCAGCGATATCCCTTACTCTGCAAAGTTTGCTTTAATACGGCTTGCATGTGTTGCAACACTGGCTGCGGATCTAAGCGTTTATCTGTGATGATTTTTTGAAATTTAGGATGCCAAGTGAATGTCATTGCCGTTGACGGTAATTCACTGAGATCGCCAGACATCACGATTGTGGTTCGCAACGGCTGCGCCGCGTTATCCGTCACAGTCACGCACCCAGTAAGACCTAAAACGCTGCTAAAAAGCAGTATTAACACTCTCAAATACCGACTTAACACTCGGTCGGGAACCCAGCAAGGAACTCGACTGAACTGTCGATTTAGCACTCCACTTAGCTCACTATGTAATGATGAATTCATCATGCCCTGTTACCTCAATCTATAAAATGCTGTCTAAGGATAGTTGCTATTACTAAAACTGAAAGCTGATATCCATCATAGTGTTAAATCAGCATATTCCAATATATCTTGATATTCGTACTAACACAGAAAACCATCAAACTGCGCTAGCCCTATTCTCACGCCATTAATCCCATCGAGGCATGTACATATTTTGTTATTCTTTTTAGTTTATAAACTCGCTATGTCGTATAGGCGCGGCAACATTTAATCGCTAGAATGCCTCGCCTGCGTTGCAATCAAATGTCGCAATTATAAATAATAGCAACACAGTATTGCGTACCGTCCGATGAGTAAATCGCAGGCTCAATGCGGCAAATAATCACAATGCCATAAAACTAAAATAAAGGTGTGGATCTATCTATGGAGTTAATACTCGCTATCGCGTTGTTTGCCTTTTCATCTGGGATCACCCCAGGGCCTAACAATATTATGCTAATGACCTCAGGGGTAAACTTTGGCGTAAAACGCAGTATTCCGCATCTTATGGGAATAAGCCTTGGCTTCCCGACCATGATCCTCGCGATAGGTTTGGGCTTAAGCGCCCTATTCCAAAGCTATCCTATCATCCATCAAGTGATTAAAGTCGTCGGCATAGGTTACCTTTTGTATCTGTCTTGGTTGATTGCCAACAGCAGTAGCAAGATGGAAGGCAAAGCCATTGCTAAACCCTTCAGTTTTATCCAAGCCGCGGCCTTTCAATGGGTCAACCCTAAGGGCTGGATCATGGCCGTGGGCGCGATTGCGACGTTCACGTCAGTACAGCAGGATTTGACCCCGCAGGTCATCACTATCGCAACGGTATTTTTGTGCGTCGCATTTCCCTGCGCTATCGTCTGGCTAGGCTTTGGCGTAGCCCTTAAACGCATTTTGAAAAATGAGCGCCAACAGAAGATTTTTAATATCAGCATGGCGCTCTTGCTTGTGGCGTCTATCATCCCTATGATCGCCCCCTAATTTTTAAGCACGAGCAAACGACCGCCATGAACGAAATTGACATGATCACTCAACAAACCGACAACTGGGTGAAAAAAGTGATCATGAAATACAATATCTGCCCCTTCGCCAGACAAGAAGTCGAACGCGGCAGTATTCGGTATCTGGTGGTGGAACAAACTAAAGTCAAACAAGTGCTTAAGGCATTGATCGAAGAATGCCAATACCTCGACGCCCACCCCGAAGCCGAAACCACACTGTTTATTCTACCCCGTGGTTTTGAGGGGTTTTATGCTTATCTCGACCTCATCGACATGGCAACCGATACGCTTATCGAACACGAGTACGAAGGCACTTATCAACTCGCCACCTTTCACCCAGACTATTGTTTCGATGGTGAACCACAGGACGGGGCAGCCAACTTCACCAACCGCGCGCCCTACCCAACCCTGCACATCATCCGCGAAGCCAGCATGGAGTTAGCCCTTGCTAACTACAACGATCCCGAAACCATCCCAGAACGTAACATCGCCTTTTGCGAACGTAAAGGCAGCGACTTTTTCGTCAAACTGTTAGCAGAGTGCATGGGGAAATCCTCATAACAGTCCAAATACGGCAGCTTTAATGAGATTGCGGCCCTTATCACTGAAACGGATGAAGCCCTTTTCGATGATAACGTCAATATCCAGCCAACCTATGTTGAGCTAATTAAAGCGATGATTGTTAACCATGTAGGGCTTGAGCAAGGCAACAAGATAATCGAGCAATTGGAAATCAGGGCCTACTAATTAACGTAGATGTTAATGATTTTAAAGTGTTTAAAATCAATTTTATAAAAATCTATCGGCCAGCATATCAGCAACATCTTCATCATGGTCGATACTAAAGGCCATAAAACCATCGGTTTTAGGAATCGCTTGATAGACTTCAGTTTGTGTAAACTGCACTAGGCATTCGTTAAACACTGCGCGTATTTGCCGTGCTATCTCCTCCCACTCACTAAAGTCATCCTCGGGTAAGCTCTGTTGAATCGTCTGCAACTCATCCTCTGAAAGCAGGTAACATGTACTAAAACATTGATACTCCCAGTCACCTGTATTGAATTTAAGTTCTTGGATGGCCTCAGGGCTTTGGTATGACTCAGCCCATTCCCCAGACTGGTAATAGGCCAATCGCTGCTGAAAATCTGCCTCTGTATTAAAACAAAGATTTAATTCTGCGTATTCGGCATGGGTGTCAAAAGCAAAGGCATAAAAGGTTTTATCAGGATGAGCTAATAAAAATTGCTCAACCTCAACCGTTGTAAACCGCAATGTCTCAGCTTTGATTCGAGCAATAAGAGCATTATCTAATGGCATAAAGATGTTCCATTTACACAATATTTTTTGTGTCTCAGTGCATCACTTAAATTAAACCGACGTTACTAAACTCAATGCTTTAGTCATTTTTTACTGACGTCAAGCATTGAGATTAAGCTGAATTAAAGGATTTGTACGCTCCATTTCTCATTGCCATAGCGACGATTTTTATAGCTATCGATACGCCATTCATCGGCTTTTTTAAGAGCAATAAACAAATACTCATCTTCGAAGTTAGTGTTGGTTTTAATATAGATTTCGGCTCTGCTTTTATTTTTAAAAGTAATTTGCACTTCAAGAGGATGATCGCAACCATTAAATTTTGAAGGAAACCCGAAGGAATTACGCACTTTTCCGCCGTAAACACGGGGCTTATCGGTGCAAAAATCGTCAAATAACGGCGCTATTTGCTCATTCAGTAAAGCAAACCAATCGGTTTGCTTCGCATAATGGAATTCAGCCACTGGCAATTCCTGCCGTAGCTTATCTTCTTCGGCAGTTCTTTCGGTATAGAGGGTATTTTCGATACTGTTCCAGCGCGTACAAAAAGATAACACTCTCTCTGTTAAATATGCTTTTAATTCAATATCATCCATTTAAATTATTGACTCCTTTATTTATAAGTCTGTCGGTCAAACCCGCCAAGAGTTTATACCATATCGAGACAGACGAATGACTCTTTACCGCGATTAAACGACGTATTAAAACCAATCCTTTACGCTCAAACGAGCTTGCACCACTGCAAACTCGGCAGCAAGCCATAACACCAAGATTTACAATGCTATAGATTTAATCCCCACACCTCAAAGGCATCACGACTTAATTGTTCCCTAAAATCTGGGTGAGAGATGGCGATCAGCGCTTGTGCCCGTTCGCGCAGTGAACGGCCGCGTAGATTAGCTGCGCCGTATTCGGTCACAATGTAATGCACATGGGCCCGAGTGGTGACAACCCCTGCGCCAGGTGATAACACGCTTGCAATACGAGAAAGCGTTCCCCCCGCGGCAGTGCTGGGCAGCGCAATCACAGAACGACCACCTTCAGATAACCCTGCTCCGCGGATGAAATCCATCTGGCCGCCGACACCGGAATAGATTTTAGTGCCAATGGAATCGGCGCACACTTGGCCTGAAAGGTCGACCTGCAACGCCGAGTTAATCGCCATCACATTAGGATTTTTACGGATAATGGCCGTGTCGTTGACTTGCTCTATGTCCATAAAGATAACCGCAGGATTATCATCAACATAGTCGTATAATTTCTGGCTACCCAGGGCGAAACCTGTGACGAGTTTTCCCGGATAAAAACGCTTCTTGCTGTTGTTAATCACGCCCTTTTCAACCAGTTGTAATATACCGTCAGAAAATAGCTCTGTGTGGACGCCTAAGTCTTTATGTTCGGTTAAGCAAGACAGCACGGCATCGGGGATCGCACCTATACCCATTTGCAAACAATCGCCATTACGCACCAATTGAGCAACATTTTTACCGATCGCCAAACTCACCGCATCCCCCGTCGCGAAGGAATGAATGGGCAACGCCGCGCTCTGCTCATACACAGCGGCAAAACGGTCGATATGGATAAAGCTGTCACCATGGGTGCGCGGCATTTGTGGATTAATATGAGCGATGATCTTACCCGCGACTTGGCAAGCTGCGAGCGTTGCTTCAACCGAAATGCCTAAGGAACACATGCCATGCTTATCGGGTGGCGACACTTGGATAATTGCGGTATCAATTTTTTGCTCGCCGGAACGAAATAACTTAGGCACTTCAGACAGGAAAATCGGCACATAATCCGCGTCACCACTTTGCAGTAATGCCCGCGTTGGCAGCCCACCGAAAAAACATCGATGGCGTAAATGCCCCTGTAAACTGGGATGGCTTAAGGATTCGGCGCCTTCAGTATGTAACTGTAACAGGGTGAGATTTTCTTTGGTGAGTGCATGCTGCGCCAACGCATCTAATAAAATGCGCGGTGTGGCGCCCATGGAATGAGTCCACAGCGTCTCGCCGCTTTGAATTAAAGCAACCGCATCGAGCGCGCTATGACAAATGATTGGAGGCATAATGAATTCCCTTCGCTAAGCATGATGGCGGCAATCGCCCTAGCGGCAGTGTAAGGGATATCCTAATTAAGCAACATCGATTTCAATGGCTTAGCGCGACTGTTTACTGATAATTTGCGCTATATCAAAACTCGGCACTTTGCCCTTGATGATGAAACTCAGTACAGGGTTAATCCAAGCGCTTCGAAAATCTCATACTGGCAATCAATAACCCAATACAAGTAAAACCTATCATCCACAGGGCATCAAATTGCAGATCTATCACTTGGGCATCGCGCAGCACTATGGCCCGTGACATGCGCATAAAATGGGTTGCGGGTAATGCTTCGGCAATCCATTGCGCCGCGATAGGCATGGCTTCGTAGGGGAACATAAATCCCGACAAGAGAATCGATGGCAGGAGGATAAATACCGTCATCTGCATCGATTGCAACTGAGTTTTAGCTATGGTCGAAATCACTAATCCTAAGGTTAAACTGGCGCAAATGAACAACATAGCGGCAAGGGCGATAGAATCAAGCCCGCCGCGAATGGGCACATCGAACAACAGATGCCCTGCGCTCAGGATAATGGTCACTTGCACAAAGCCGACCATCACATAGGGCACGATTTTACCCAGCATCAACTCCAGCGGCCGTACTGGCGTAGTGATCAAAAACTCCATATTGCCCTGCTCGCGCTCACGCACTATGGCGGCGGAAGTAAACATCACCATGGTCATAGTCAAAATTACCCCCAACAGACCGGGCACTATGTTGACCACAGAACGTTGTTCTGGGTTGAAATATTGCACCACTTCAAAACTCGGCATCGCCGTTTTTAGTGCTCTTCCTGCGACTTCATCCAGTGGCATTTGCCTTAGGCTACGAATAGTTGAAGCGACAACCGTATCTGAACCATCCACCAGCCATTGGCCAGCGGGTTGTGCGATATAGGACTGGGCTAAATATTGCTGACCCACAAAGCTTGGGTGACGCACTAAGCGCTCATCAAGATCGGCGGGCAAATACAGCACAGCTTTGACTTCGCCGCGAGTGATCGCCGCCTCAGCCTCGGCTGCACTTAAATAACGCTGTTTAAAATCTACGACCTGCGTTGCTTCCACCGCCTTAACCAGTGCGCGACTGTAGGCAGAATCACTCAAATTAACTAACCCAGCAGGCAGATGGCGAGCATCGGTATTGATCGCATAACCAAACAACATCAGTTGCACTAACGGGATCATGACTATCATGCCAAAGGTCATGCGATCCCGCGACAACTGCCGCAGCTCTTTGACCACAATCGCAAAAATCCTACGCCACATGGTCAGTCTCTCCCTTGGAAACCCCAGCCAAGCGCTCGCCAGTACAAGTGACAAACACATCTTCTAAGCTAGCGCGCACTTCTTCCATCGTCCGGCTGGCAACCCTTGGTTTAAGCCAAGCAAGCGGATCTTCAATATCGCTGCGCACTAACACCCGCAAACGACTGCCAATTTGCGCCGCCGACAATACCGCGGACTCGCTGATCAGTGATTGTTTTAAATTACGTAAGTCGTCCCCTGAGATCTCAACCACCCGAGCGCCCATCGCCGCCATCAGTTGCTGGGGTGAACCGTCGGCACGTTTTATCCCCCGCTCTAAAATCGCAAGACCATGGCAACGCTCGGCCTCATCCATATAGTGAGTCGACACAAGTATCGTGGTGCCTTGGGCACAGAGATCGAATAAGCGCTCCCAAAACTCGCGCCGATTTTCAGGATCGACCGCCGATGTCGGCTCATCGAGAAACAATAATTCGGGGTGATGTAAGGTCGCTGCCGCTAAGGCCAAACGCTGTTTCTGGCCGCCACTCATGGAGCCCGCCATTTGTTTCTCGCGGCCGACTAAATCGTATAGCGTGACTAACTCGGCTATTCGCAGCTTTGATGCTCGGCGGTTAAGGCCATAAATTTGCGCGACAAACTCTAAGTTTTCCCGCACCGAAAGATTGTCGTACAGGGAGAATTTTTGCGTCATATAGCCTATGCGGCGACGCAGTTTTTCCTCGGCGCCGGGTAAGGTTTCACCCAAAACACGAATATTCCCCGATGTTGGACTCAGCAACCCAGTCAACATGCGAATTGAAGTCGATTTTCCGCAGCCATTGGGGCCGAGAAATCCATAAATGGTGCCCTTGGGAATCGCGAGGTCGAGATTCTCTACCGCATTAACACCACCAAAGGCGCGGGTCATACCTTGGGTCTCGATAGCAAAATCAGCGCTTTTCATGGCTGCTCCACTTTTTGCTGCACTCCTTGCAGCACATCGAGTTGCAGCACATCGAGTTCAACTTCTAATGCCATGCCAGTAGGTAGGTCCTGATCTGTGGCGGAAATCGTGATATCGGTCAAATACATCAGCCGCGCACGATCACGTTCATTCAGCGCATAAAATGGCGTGTAAGCAGGTTGACTGCGGATATTGCGCACAGTGCCAGCAATCGGTATCTCGCGGCCATCCACAAGAATATTGACGCTATCACCCGCCTTCACTCTGTCTAACCAAGTCGCGGGCAGGTAAACCCGTACATAGGGATTATCGCTCGCCAGCAAACCAATCAACTGAGTGCCTGCGGCAATGCGATCGCCGACTCGCCAAGGCAACGTATCGACAACCGCATCACGCGCCGCTACCAAGCTCAAGTCTGCTAAGGCTTTTTGTTCGATAGCGACACTGGCGCGAGCTGCGGCCACCGCCGCTTTGGCCTGCTCTAGCTGCTCGCTACGGGTGCCATTTTCTAGCAATCGCAGGCTTTGCTGAGCCTCAGCTTGCTTGGCTAAACTGGTATCCCGCGCCGCACGGGCCGTATCTAAATCCGCTTGACTCAGCACTTTCGTGGCATACAAACGGTTGGTACGCTCAAAGGCTCGCTGAGCTTCTTTCACACTAGCATTCGCCCCGTCGAGCACGGCCTTGGCGCGTTCTATATCCTCTAAACGCGCACCTGTGACCGCCTCAGAAAGTTTAGCTTTAGCCTGTTCAAGCTCGGCTTGGCGCAGGGCGAGGCGCGCATTGGCTGAGGTTGTATCGAGCTGAATTAACACCTCACCCGCCTTAACCTGTTGACCTTCAACCACATTCACTTGAGTAATCAACTCACCTACAGGCGCAGTAAGTGTCAGCCTGTCCCGCTCGACAGTACCAAGCACTCTGGGCGGCGCTTCGGTGCAGCCGACTAATAGCAAGATCACACAACCCACATTCACGTGCGTCAGAATTTTAAAATTCACACTCATTACGACTTCCTCGGTTCACGCAGTACACCTTGGGTAAAAACCTGCATATTGTGCAGCGCTAAACGCTGTAAACCATCAGCATCGGCACTAAAAAAACCGAACTGACGCATTAACACCGGGGGCGCAATAAGCGGAAAGACCATCAGACTCACGAAACTGAGGCGTGCTAAATCGGGATCTAATCCCTCCTTCAATAGCCCCGCATTGACTAATGTGGATTCGAGCCATTGCCGCGAGAGGGATAAAATTTGCTCAAAAACAGACAACATAATGCGATAGGGTTCTGAGCCATCGCCTTCCTGTAACACCCGTATAATCAACCGTGGCAATCCCAGGTTAGGTGCCATAACACGATAATATGTCTGCATAAGTTCACCCAAGTTATTAGGGGCATCCGCGGCGGATATTTCGCGAAAACGCGCTAATACGGGCTCAAGGGTTTCCCGCACCATTTGTTCGAACAGGCCCGATTTTGAACCAAAATAATAACGAATAAGCGCAGCATCAACCTCGGCTTCGCGGGCAATTTCGCGGGTAGAAACGCTGGGATAACTGCGATGACTGAAGAGACTTAAGGCTGCGATAATTAAGCGTTGGCGGGCATCGGAATCCCCTTTCGGACGACCAGGAGTCTGCGGCTGTGATTCAGTTTGGGCGGTAAATGGCACAACCCCCTTTGGGCGACCGGGAATAAGCGACATGGCAAGCTCCAGCAAAATTCATCTATTGATGAATATACTGAAAAGCCGCGTAAAAAGGCAGCAGTTAAATTCCTCATTTTCATTGATATTGAGGAATTTAACCCTAGCACTGCAAGGCTAAAATTTGAGTACCGTTCAATCGAAAAATTAAGCGGCCTTCTATTAAAGATTTATACAGTAAAAGCTTATGCGCCTTTCACTATCGCACTCAAACGGGTAATGAATTGCTGTACGGCTTCAACCGTGTCAAAACTAAAGGCAAGGCCATAGTGGGTTTCGGTCAAACTCTTATGTAAACGTTTGGGGAAACGTGTCATCTCGGCATTGTGGAAATAGTCGTATTTGGCATGCACGCCTGCAATAGTGGCAAGTTCGCCGGAAAAGACTTCGAATGCAGGGCGAATAATCAAGTTTGGTGATTTACCGTCGAGGTGTAAATAGAAAGCCTCTTTGGTTTCTGGGAGCATGTATTCAGTAATGTTTTTTATGGTGAAATTAGTGCGACATTGCAGTCCACTTAAGCAACTCACCATCTTATTATGTTCTATCGCCAAACTTATTCTCCCGTGTTTGTTGTCTATTTAGATTAAACCTGCCCATATCGCGCTACTTTTTCTACTCTCAGTCAATCCATGGCTCAGATGACTGATTAAGATAAGAAGAATATCATCTCGGCAATGTTGGTTTTTATCCCGTTTATCCCACTTTACCTCAGCTCAGCCTAATCGGTTTAGTCTTAAAATGCACTAAAGTGATACCCATATCCCAGAGTAAATGAGCGAGTTTGAATTATTTATCACAAAAAACCTTTATATACAGAACGATAAACCGATTAATTCAAACGCTAAGTGGGTGTCACAGAAAATTCTTTTGTGTAAGCAAATCGATATTTCAAACACGATAAAACACAATTTAGTTTATTAGGCATTGCTTATCATCAGGTTATCAGCCTTTAGTTTGACATTAAAACGAACCGTTCAAAATGCGACCCTGCGATTGCATTTTATAATGATTGTTTTACTTGCCAGCTTAAAATGTTGCGTCTAGGTTAATAAGCTTGAGTTAAGTCCTGTTGATAATGGCTAAGTTACGGCAATCACATTTGATGCCAACCTAAACTAGCGCATTCACGCTATCCCGTCGTATTCAGGCCTTAAGTCATGTTTTACCCAAAATGAGTAACCCGCGCTTGAGCGCCTATAAACCGAGCCATGCCAGCCGATTTCAAGCTTATTTACGGCAAATCCTGCATTAACTGACTTGCCCTAAACTGTCGCAACGGACTGGCGGCCACAATCAACAAGACCAACAACACGAGATATAGCCATGAAGATCAAAAAAGCCCTCATGCTCTTGGGTCTGTTCGCTGTCAGCCCAGTAACGTTAGCCGCAACCGGAGTCGCCTTTATCCATGGTACGGGTCACCAGACCAATGCCTTAGCCGATTACTGGACACCCGAATTTGTTAACTCAGTGCGCCAAGGCATCCCAGTGCCAAACAATTACACAGTGATCAACTGCGACTTTGACCAATATATGTGGGAAGAAAGCGCCGCAGGTTGTCTGGCCACGCAGCTCAATAGCTTTATTCAAGCCAAAAATATCGACGACTTAATTCTGCTGACCCACTCCAATGGTGGCAACGTAGTGCGGTGGATTTTATCTAACCCTACGTGGGACAGCCGTTATCCTGCAGTGATCAACGCCACCTCAAAGGTTATCGCCATCGCGCCTTCCAGTGCTGGTACGCCGCTGGCCGATGCGGTGAACCAAGGTAATGTGTTCGAAACCAGCTTAGGCTGGCTCTTAGGCTATGGCAGCAATGCGGTGAAACAACAGCAAGTCGGTTGGATGGCAAACTATAACAACGCTTGGCTTAATGGCACAGCGGGTCGCCCATCACTGGGTAAACCCTTCGAAGTCGTGGTGGGCTCAGATGTTGATTCCGCTATTTGGGACAGCGACAGTTACTGCGCGGGTTATCAATACCAAGTCGCGCTCGAAACCACCCAAAACTGGCTCGATAGCTGCTCCGACGGCTTCTTAAATTGCAGCTCACAAAAGGCGGCTGGCACTGTCTGGTTTACCGATAAACAAAAGACCCGTGGCCAAGAGCCCTTAAGCCATCAGCAGAGCCGCCGGGCGTGTTTCAATTTAGACACGCTGATCCGCAACCACATTTAAGGAGCACTAAGATGCACACACTCAGCAAACTTGCCAGTGTCTTGGCGCTAAGCGGACTGCTTGCAGCCTGCCAAGATGAAGCCACACCCATAGATCCCAAAACCAATGCCAGCCCAATGTACGCCAAAGGATTAACCTTAGCTGCGCCGAGCGATACCGATCTCGTCGATAGCAATATTGCCAGCCCAACACTCACGCCCATCAACACCAGTACGGATTACATTAGCTTTATCACCCCGCTGTACGGTGAGTATCAAGCGAGTATGCTTAAGCTTGAGCAAGCCAGCCAAAGTGACGAGTATTGGGTCAATGTAACAGGCGCACAGCTTAATGCGGGCGTGGGCCTCACCATGAGCCAAGCGTCGAGCTTAGTGCGCATTGCACCTCGGGGCGATACCCGCTCTGGCGCCTTAATGCATGCAGAGGCTATTGCCCCTGAGCGCGTACAAATTCAGCGCGTTACCCCTAATCAGTCACCCCAAGGCAAAGCAGCCAATAGCAGCGGGATAAACACCAATGAGTCACTGGTTAAATCAATGGTCAACGCCGATGCTTTGGCTAGCGCAGGGTTAACCGATGATTCGAGTGCATTGCAAATGTCGGCGAAAGCCACACCGGGCCAATATCGCCTGCAGGTCAGCCAGCCGTTAACACCGAGCGCCAGCTACTTAGTCAATGTGAAGGAAAAAGGCTCGCCCTATCAACTGAGCGTCAAAGCCCCCACCGCCATCGCGGCGGATGCGCAAAACCTTGGGCTTGAACTCGCTCTCAGCCAAAGTGATAACACCTTTGTACCACAGGCAAAACTCAAACAAGCCGATGGCAATATGCAACCGCTGGCGATGGTAAAACAAGGTGAGACATGGCAAGCGGTGATCCCCGCGGGCGTCGCACTTTCGAGCAGTAATGCAGGTTTCAGTGAAATTGAAATCACAGTACAAACCCAAGTCGATGGCCGACCTGTGCAGCGCACGGTCAAATCTGTCTTTAAGTCCTATGTCAATTCGGCGAGCATCAAGCCCGAAGTGCTCACGGTTTGGGATAAAGGCTTGCCTAACCAAATCAACTTTGAGTTAACTGTCGCCGAGGCGGGACGTTTTGGCTTAAGTGGCACGTTAACGGGCACCAACGCCGAAGGTCAAAAGGTGGCGATTCTACGCACCCAAGCGGCCAATTGGCTGACCCCAGAGTCGCCGAAGTTAAAGCTGATGTTAGATCCTAAGCTTATCCAAGCCTCGGGTTTACAGCCGCCCTTCGAACTCAATGAATTAGAACTGCAAGATCAAGGTCAAATGGCCAGATTAAGCTATCAAGCCAAGGCACTAACCTTAACGCGCTAATCCAAAGGGACGAATGTTAAGGGGCTAACGTTAAGATACTCAGCTTAACGTGCTGATAAGTCAGGCTTGTTAGCCTTAAGTTCCTCTCTAATACAAAGTGCCCAATCATGGGCACTTTTTTATTGTTGATCTTTTGCAATCTACACCCAAAAGCCATCACCTTATTTAACATCTAGCGTAAAGCACAAACTGTTGACAGAAAAATGACAAGCTAAAGACTATTTACCACACTTCACCCTGATAAAATTTACATTGATTATCAAGGGTTATTCCTTTTAAATAACAATCATCAACGGCATAATGTCAACGTCTTGACGTCAGACCTTTGAATGACAAGCATACGGTTCTTTATAACAATACGTATAACAATAAGAGTGACTCACGGCGCAAGTTTTTACCGTGCCATGGTCAATACTCAATAAATGGACATCGTTATGAGTGACAGCACATTTTTCTTTGGTGAATGGCAAATCAATCCCAGCGCCAATAGTCTGCTCCTTGGCAAACAAGTCAAACAACTTGAGCCCAAGGCGATGGATGTGCTGCTGTTTCTCTGTCAACGGGCGGGCGAAGTCGTCAGCAGTGATGAAATAGTCAGCCACTGCTGGCCAGGTGTAGATACCGGCGACAATCCACTACACAAGATTATCAATCAGTTACGTCGAGCATTAGGCGACAGCGCCACCGATCCCACCTATATAGAAACCATACGCAAACGCGGCTATCGCACCTTAGCCGAAGTGCGTTTTCCTATCGGACACCAAGCCACCGCCAGCCCACAGAGTTGGCAAGGCGGCTCGCCCTTTCCGGGGCTGCAAGCCTATAGCGCTAACTATGCCGAGGTGTTTTTTGGCCGCAGTGAACAAATCAGCACTTTGCTTAACCGGATAAGTCAACAAATCCTGTTTGGCCGTGCCTTCTGCCTGATCTTAGGTCCAAGTGGCAGCGGTAAATCTTCCCTGATTAATGCGGGTGTTGTGCCCAATTTAATGAAGGGCGACGGCTATAACGGCATTGGTGTCGCGTCATTCAGCAGCTTAGATTTTGCCGATGTGAGTAAAGGACAACTACTCACCGATCTTGCCAGTGCTATGCTCGACTGGGAAATCAACGACATCCCAGTATTCGAAGGCATGAGCGCTGAGACTCTGGCGATTCAACTCGTCGAAGATATCCAAAGCGTGATCAACCAGTGCACCCAAGCGCTCAAGGCTAAACCCTTTTCCAATCCGTTTTTTGCCTTGTTTATCGACCGATTAGAAGTGTTGCTCTCATCACCGCTATTTAGCGATCCCGAACGAACCCAGTTCATAGAATTATTGGAACAACTCGCCACCTCAAAAGCCGTGATTATCATCAGTGCCTGTCGCAACGATTTTTATCCTTTATTGGTCAATTACCCAAGCTTAATGGCGGGTAAAGCCCGCGGCGCCCACTTTGACTTAGCGCCGCCAACACGCACTGAGCTATTACAAATGATCCGCCTGCCCGCGGTGGCCGCCAACTTAAGCTGGGAAGTTGACAGCGACACCGCGATGCCGCTCGACGAAATGCTCTGCAGCGATGCCGCCAGTAACCCAGATGCGTTGCCCATGTTGCAATACACTCTGCAGGCCTTGTATTTGCAGCGCAGCGCCGACGATAAGTTATTAGTCTCGGTTTATCATGCACTTGGCGGTATTGAAGGGGCGATTGGTAAAAATGCCGAGCAAGCGATTTCCCATTTAAGCGATGCCGAAAAAGCCAGCCTACCACGGATTTTATCCCTGCTAGTGACCCTGCGCGAAGATGAAAAGTCCATCACCAGCCGCACCGCTCGCTGGTCGCAGCTGCAAAGCACGGCCGAAACCGCCCTAGTGCAAGCCATGGTCGATAGCCGCTTATTCGTGTCACATCTGCAAAATGGAGAACCCTGTTTTAGCATCGCCCACGAAGCACTTTTACGCCGTTGGCCGCGGGCGACGGCTTGGATTAGCGAGCATAACGACAGCTTAAGCATTAAGAGTCGCCTACAGCATCTTTCAACACGCTGGCTCAGCGAAGCCAAACACAGCGCTTATCTGCTCGCCGAAGGCAAGCCGTTAAAAGAGGCCCAAAGCCTCAGCCAAAATCCGTTATTCGATTTAGACGATCCCGAAACTGCCTTTATCGCAGCCTCCAGCAAACGCGCCAATATGCTGCGCTGGACGAGGCGCCTAACCGTCGCCCTGCTGTGCGTCCTCACCTTAACCTCCGTCATTATGAGCGTGCGCAGCATAGAAGCCGAAAAACTTGCCCTGCAAAAACGCCTCGCCGCCGAAGATTTGCTCGGCTTTATGGTGGGTGACTTCGCCGACAAGATGCGCGGCATCGGCCGTATGGACTTACTCGATGGGATCAGCAATAAAGCACTGGAATATTTCAGTGATTTTTCCAATAAAGAAGATGATACGCACTTAAGTTTTGATGCACGCTTCCAACACGGCCAAACCTTAGAGGCCATGGGCGAAGTGGCCTATTCGCGCAATAAAATCGATGAAGCTCGCAGCGCATTACTCGCGGCACAAGAAAAAATGCTGCCACTACTCGAATTGCAGCCGGAAAACTTAGCCCTACTGAAAACCTTAGGTGCCAATGCGTTCTGGTTAGGACAATTAAAATATGATGTCAGTGATTGGGCGGCGTCACGCCCTTTTTACGAGCAATACTTAAAATACAGCCAAACCATGTACGCCCTTGCGCCAGAGGATAAAGATGCGCTGATGGAGCTGTCCTATGCCCATAACACTTTGGGCTCAGTTTCGATGAAACAGCAGGAATTTGCCAAAGCGCAGCAAGATTTTGAAGAGTCATTAAGGCTTAAATTGCTCGCCTTGGCAAAAGCGCCTGAGGATAGTCAGTTGATTGCGGATGTGGCGGATACGCGCTCTTGGTTAGCCAGCGCTGCGGTTTCACAAGGCGATGTAATTTCGGCAATACGAATCCACACTCAGCTCCAACAAGAATTAAGCAAAAATAATAAGCAGCCATATATTTTAGATAGGCTATCAGCTAGTCATCAAATTCTTGCAGAATTATATGACTATCAAGCCCAACCCGAACAGGCTCTAAAACAAGCCAGACTTGGTTTAGAAGCTATTTCAGCGGCACTAGAGAAAGATCCTAATAATGATATTTGGGAAAACCAAAAGTATTACCAATATTTCAAAGTCTTAGTTTTCTCTCATTCTGTAGGTGATGAAATTGAAAGATTAAAATCATTAATTGACTCAGATATTGCATTAAACTCTTCATCAAAGAAAGATGATGTTTATGCCAGTTTCTTTCTGGCAGCAGCAAAAAACCTACAACAACAAGGGAGATTTTCTGAGAGTATAGAATTTGTCATGCAAGCAAAAAATGAATTCTTTAAACTATCTAAAAAATACCACCAAAACACTAATTACATATCTAAATTATCAGAAAGTATTTTATTAGAGGCGAAAACTGCTAAAGACAAAAATATCAAACATAAACTATGCCTCGATTCAAAAAAATTACTTTCACCAATAATTGAAAAAGATAAATCACCAAACTTTACTGTTCCCTACATTAAGTCTATTGACTGCTTAGGTGAAGTCATTAATGATGAGTCTTTAAATAAGTTATTAATTGAATCTCAAATACAAAACACTAGATTTTAACCCAAAAAAAAGGAAGTTAATATGTTTGCACCACAAGGCTTAGCTCAATTTATAAAAGTCAATGTAACCCTAGAAAATGGTGAACCCGTATTTATTTATACCGATGCCAATGGTCAAGTGTGCCAAGGTGATATCACCGTCACTCAAGCTGGCACAATAACTTACTTACTCAATGATCAAACCCTTAAAGGTTTAAAATTTGTCGGTGTAGGCTTTGTGACCCCATTTGATGGCATTATCGATGCCGTTACCATTAGTAGCGATGGCATGTTAGTGCAATTAGTCGATTTAGATAAAACACCAGGAACCACAAAGTTCCAATTTGTATTAAGTAATACAGCTAATACATTACTCGTTTTAAGTCCAGATCCTCAAATTATCAATCGCCCACAAAACTAATCTCTGTTAAAGGGACAGCTAACCCTGTCCCTTCATCTACGGCGAAAAGCGGGGAAAAAGCGGAAAAGCGGGGACAGCCATGTCTTTTTGTGCTTTATCCCCTCTTATACTAGCCTTTACATTATCTTGATTATTTATCTCAGGACAGCCATATCTTTTCTAGATAAATGCCTCCTGAAATGAGCTCAAAATGCTCTGCTGCTACGGCGGAGCATTTCTCACAAGACATCCGCTTATCCTCCGTTTTCCCATGGCAAAAGCGGGGAAAAAGCGGGGACAGCCATGTCTTTTTGTGCTTTATCCCCTCTTATACTAGCCTTTACATTATCTTGATTGCGTCTGTTTGGAGCGGATGATGACCTCGGCCAGAAGAATGCTTATCGATGCTAATACAACGCCCTTCTATCATGTGATAAATCGCTGTGTCAGAAGGGCTTTTCTGTGCGGTGAGGATAAACTCACAGGCCGCAGTTATGAGCATAGACGTGGCTGGATTGTCGATAAAATCAAAGCATTATCCACCATCTTTTGTATCGATATCTGCGCCTATGCGGTGATGAGCAATCACTATCATTTAGTGCTTAAGATTGACGTGGAGAAGGCTAAATCGTTAACGCAAAGAGACATTATCAGTCGCTGGTGTCAAATCACCAAAGGCCATGCTATTGCCACTAAATATATGAATGGTGATGCATTAATCGACGGTGAACGCATGTTACTCGATGCCTTAATTGCCGAGTGGCAAGAGCGATTAAGCAGTATCTCTTGGTTTATGCGATGCCTAAATGAAGAGATTGCCCGTAACGCAAATCGAGAAGATGAGTGCAAAGGTGCCTTCTGGGAAGGCCGTTTTAAATCCCAAGCACTGTTAGATGAGCAAGCATTACTGGCGTGTATGATGTACGTTGATTTGAATCCTATTCGAGCTGGCATTGCCGATTCTTTGCAATCTTCTGATTTCACCTCGATCCAAGAAAGAATTAGTGCACTCAAGCAGGTAAATAACACCATCATCTCACCGCAAGCATCAGTCCAATCCGCAAAAAATAAGCCTCAAACGATAAACAAATCTCTCGCCAAGTTCGATGCGGCGACACACTCTAGTCAACAAACGGGCATCCCTTTTCATTTTGCGGATTATCTGGAACTTATCGATTGGACTGGCCGCGCCATTCGCCATGATAAAAAAGGCTTTATCGATAATCAGCGACCAAAACTGCTCAATGAGTTAGGGATTGCATCAGATGCTTGGCTCAGCTCTGCTAAAGATTTTCGCCGCCAGTACAGTGGCATCAGTGGTCGTTGGGATGCGATGTGCGCTTTCAAACTTCAGCAAGGTGGTAAATGGTGTAGAGGAAAATCGAGTAGCGAAGCTCTACATCCAAATCAACCTTTAGGGTAAACGAACCGTTCCTCACTCTTTATCTGCAGTTAAATTTCGACACTAAAATCCTTTGCGCTTGCCGCTTAATAGCCAAAAATCCACTCATGGGTACCGCTCTTTCAACTTAGCCATGCCCAAAAACCTCGCACGTTTCAGCTAAACCTGAGAATTTACCGTGAGAAGAGTAAATTTAAAACCTTTATAAACAATAGATTAAATCGGAAGGTAAGCAGAAGGTATCTTTTCTTTGCGAAGAATAAAGTCATCATCAGAAAAGCGCTTAGCGCAGATGACATTAGGTTCACGGAGAATGATAACAATGACAAGCTCACCTAAACTGACACGTTCACAACATCCATTATCACTTGTGGGTGAAGGCAATGGTTCACAGTGCACTGCGCAGCAAGGCTTGGTCGAACCTTCGTTGCCGTTAACCTTCTTCGAACATGCCTCGATTGAAACGATTCAACAATTTATTCAGCATCTGACTGAGCCGGTGATTATCGTCAATGCCCAAGGTTACATTTACTTTAGCAATAGCAAAGGTGCTGACTTACTGACGTGCCCGCAGGCCAGTTTGAAGGGACAAGATTGGCGCAACTTTTTGACTGAACACCACCAAGCTCGCTACGACAATCTGCTGAGCAATGATATTAAATTAGGCAAAAATTGCGGTATCCCAGTGCAGCACTCCGCCGAAGAAATCACCCTCATTACAGCCTCAGGCAAAGCAAAAGATGTTGAGCTTTCCATTTCCTACATCCCCAGCCATGAACCTCTGTTTGTGATGATGATGCACGATTTGACGCAGCACAAAGCGGAAAATCAAAAGCTACGTAAATTGGCCGCCACAGATTCACTGACTGGGCTGGCGAACCGCCGATATTTTGATGAAATGCTGCATCACTATTGGGAAGAATGCACAGGTAAGTTGCGCCCGATCAGCGTGGTGATTATCGATGTGGATTACTTCAAAGTGTTCAACGACCAATTCGGCCATATCCAAGGGGACGAATGTCTACGAAAGATTGCCAAAGTGATTGCTGACATAGTGCCGATAGAAGTTGGCCTGGCAGCGCGTTACGGCGGCGAAGAATTCGCACTAATTCTACCAAGCCACAATGCCAAAATGGCACTAACGATTGCCCAAAAAGTGCAGCAAGGGATTAATGACCTGCGCTTTACCGAGCAAGGGCTGCGCGATTATGTCTCTGTGAGCGCGAGCCAAGGGATTGCGAGCGAAATTAATGGCCAGTTCCGTACCTCACTCGCCATGCTATGCGCCGCCGATACCGCATTGTATCGCGCCAAAGCTGATGGCCGTGACAGGATCAATACATCGCTTTAATACCTATTAATTGGCGACTTATTTGCCCGCGGCTTAGTTATCCGCGATGGATCAACAACGGGATGAATGACCTCAGTAGGCGCTTTAGCGCATTGAGGAAAACACGCAAAGCACACGAAAGGACTCATGAATATGGACAAGCTTGAGGCATCAAGAAATATACGGGCAGTGATTGAAAAAAGCTTACCCGTGAGCACGTCACCCCTTGCCATATTCACTTACCAGTGTTGGTTGAAAACCAGCGCAGGTGGGCGTGTGTTCCATTATAAAACCGATCGAGAAGATACCTATTTCGCGGTGGATATTAATTCACTTGGGCATATTGAATGCGTGATTAATACCACCTTACTGCGGGTTGAAGCAATATCAACCTTAGGTGGACTTAACGACGGTCAGTGGCACTTATTGTCTATCTGCCATGAATACCATGAAATCAGTTGTTATGTGGATGGTGAAATTACCCATACACAACTCAATAACCTGTCACTGGTTGCCGACAATGAATTTTTAATTGAAAACGTGTCTTTACCGAATCATCGCGATACACATTTCGATGGTGAAATATTTGGCATCACCTTGCTTAATCGATTATTAACCCGAACTGAAATCGTTGACTATTACCGTAATCCAGCGCAACAAAGATCGATTAGCGAAAATAACCTTTACATTTACCAGCATCAAGATGCACATAATATTCGTGGTGAAAACTTTATCCCACTTAAAAGACAAAAAGTGCTGCTGGTCATATTTAATGACACTGAATATCAATTCATAAAAACCACTACGGATAGCAACACTTATAATCAACAACTGCCTAAGATTATTCCACCCCACGAACGCCGAGCCTATATTATTGAATGTAACTATAACACTTGGCCTAATTTTAGTTATTTAGTTAATTACACGGCGAGTAATCAAGCGGATATTACACTCAATGTTGAAGTGTTTAAATCGCTGACAGCCTATCGCTCTAATATTAAAGTCACCGTTGCAAATGAACTCGAACGGGATTGTCTGATTATTCAATCGACCGAAGAAGAATTAAGTGCTGAAGTGCGTATTAGTGAAAACTTAGTGATCACTCAAGCCAAAAACTTTGTTAATTTCATCAATGAAGTTCGCGCACACATTCCGGCCGATAATATTATTACCGGTGGCCATTATTATAGTGAGCAGCAACTCTCGGTCAGCACGGGTAAACAAATGATTGCCTACCAACAGGCTTGCCAACTGTTCAACCGCAGATTACAAAAAAAACCACTGGCGATCATCAAATGCACGTCAACTGAAGAAGTCAAAATCGCCTATAAAGCGGCCATCGATTATAACTTGCCGATCAGCGTGCGCTCGGGTGGGAATGATCACGAAGGTGAAAGCACTGAAACGAATACCGTAGTGTTAGATCTGCTGAAGATGGATAGCCTCACTTTAGATCCCATCACAGGTATTGCGGCCATTGGCCCAGGTAATCGTTTTATCAATCTCACCACAGCCCTTGCCAAACAAGGCGTGATGATCCCCCATAGTACGAGCGGCAGCGTTGCCTTAGCGGGATTTATTATGGGAGGCGGCTCAGGACCTTGGACCCGCAAATACGGCATGTGCTGCGAATCCCTATTACAGGCAGAAATCGTCCTCGGCATTGGTGAAACCCAAGTCGTCTCTGTTGCCAATAAACCTGAGTTACTCTGGGCGCTCAAGGGTGGCGGTGGGTTAAGTTACGGCATAGTGACCCGCTTTTTTGTTCAAACCTTTCCACTACCGCCTTGCCTTATCAAGTTTGAATTAGAATGGAATTGCTACGATAAACAAACCCATGAACTCATTGAGCACACCCCAACCAAAGACATTTTACAGCGCTGGGAAGCCATCATAAATGCCGACAGCACTGGCTGTTTGATTGGCACTAATCTCAAGATTAATGCCAAACATTTACCCGTAGAACAACACAAAACACCCGACATAGACACTGAGTCGATTACGCATAACTGCTTGATGTATGGTTTTTGGGAGGGCAATTCCGCCAGCCTAAACCACTTTATCCAGACACAATTTAATGAATTTGGCTTAGTCCCCAATGATATTCGCATCGAGGGTATGGGCGGACTCACCAAAGCCTACGGTGAAAACCTAATGCCCAGTTGGGAAAGGGAATCTTTTCATCATCTGCAAGCTGACTTACAAGGCATAAGCCGCTCACCTAATCCAGCGGATGTAGATGAACCCGCGCCCCATAAAGTCACCTCGCGCTTAGTGAATCAAACGGGCCTGAGGGACGGTTATAAGCCACTGCTTGAAAGCTTAACCTCTCGCTATGTGCTTGAAGGCAATCGTCAATTGGGGCTATTTACCTATGTTACCCTTGGCGCTATAACTGGTGATTATTATCGCACTATGGGCGAAGAGCAAAAGAGCCGCAGCGCCTTCCCCTACAAGGACAGACAATACACGATTCAATATCAAACTTGGTGGAATAACGCCCTGCAAGAGAAGCAACAATTGCAGGATAGCCAAGTGTTTACCCGCATTAATCGTGCACTCGATTGGATTGATGCCAGCCGAAACTATGACATCCCCAACACCTCGGGCGCTTTTATCAGTTTCAAAGATAAGGCCATTCCTACAGATGTGTACTTTGACCACAATTACGCCGCGTTAAAACGGATTAAGGCGGCCTACAGCCAAGATAGCTTTAACCATTTCCGTTCACGTAAAAGCATTATTTAAGTTAATACATCGACATAGCCTAAGGTGAGTTTTTAAGGCAAAATCGACGCCGTCCACAGGACGGTGTCGCCCTTAAATTCTTCAGTTACAGGTTGCCTATGCCAAGCTCAGCTTTAGCTATCATTTTTGCCCTATTGGCGGCCATTCTTATGGGCACTATCGGTGTATTAGCGCGCTTTGCCGCCCTGCCCGCCGAGCATATTACCTTCTACCGCTTACTGCTAGGTGCTCTATTTCTATTGGCTTATATGCTGCTTACAGGTAAAGGCCATCAGATTCGCCATAGACCGAGTAAACGCAACTTATACCCAAACAACCTCAAAATGCAGGATTCAGCGGAAATTTAACGCACTTTAGGCAAGGCGGTTATTTGCGGACCTAGTGGACTAAGTTAAAAATAACCAACACAGCAAAAAGTGCGTTAAAAACCGCCGGGACGGAGCGCCTAGGGCACTCCACTTCCGTGTTGCATCAATTCAAAAGGTAGCCGACATTTTGTCATTGATGCGCCTTGAATTGAAGCACCCTAGGCGCTCTGAAACTCGTATCTTGAGGTAGCTTGGGTATATAAATGGCGCTATGCTCGCGGGCTTTATGGCGTTTTACATTGAAGCCATTCAGTACACCCAAATGGCCAAAGTGATCATGATTATTTACTTAGCCCCTGTGGTGTCGGCTATTTTCGCCCATTATTTCTTTGCCGAAAAACTCACCCGCTTAAGCATGGCAAGCGTGGTCGTCGCACTAATGGGTTTTATGTTAATGATCCCCACAGGGCCGCAGCAAGCGAGCAATCACACTGAATTATTAGGCTATTTTTATGCCCTACTCGCTTTATTAACCTACTGCGGTTTTATGTTAATCAACCGAAAACCTAGTCTGAGTTCGCCCTATCAAAGCACTTTAGTACAGCTTAGTGTCGGCGCTTTGTGCCTACTGCCCTTAGTGATAAATGCACCGCTGACGCCAAGTTTGCCGCAAATGGGCTGGTTAATTGCGATTGGATTCTTCCCCGGATTTTTAGCCATTTTGCTGGCGGTAAAAGCCCTACGCCAATTGCCTGCTGTCACTTTTGGCACCCTCGCCTATGTGGAACCGGTTATCGTAGTGACGTTAGCATGGTGGATATTTGGTGAAACCTTGAGTCCCATGCAATTAATCGGTGTCGGCTTAATTCTTCTGGCCGGCATTAGCCAAGGCTTTATCAGTCAGCGCAACGTATTGATTACGAGCGGCTAACCAACAACACTTTGCCAAGTAGCTGAAATAATGTGAAGAAAATAGTGTAAGCTCAACAGAGGATTGATTGAACATTGCACCGAAGACGTGCGACTAAGACTTAAGATCAGGAGGTCAAATTGAGAAAGCTACTGTTAGTCATTAGTATATTTTTGCTCAGCGGTTGCTTAGGCATGCCTAAACTGGTTCAACCCGTGAATGATTTTGAGCTAAATAAATACTTAGGTAAATGGTACGAAATTGCACGATTAGATCATTCATTCGAAAGAGGCTTAAGCCAAGTTAGCGCAGAATACAGCCTGAAAGAGGATGGCGGTGTTAGAGTCATTAACCGTGGATTTTCCGCGGCTAAAGACGAATGGAAAGAAGCCGAAGGAAAGGCCTATTTTGTGAATGGGGATTCAGAAGGCTATTTGAAAGTCTCCTTCTTTGGGCCATTTTATGGATCGTATGTGGTCTTCGAATTAGATCATGAAAACTATCAATACGCTTTTATATCGGGACCCGACACAGGTTATTTGTGGCTATTGGCTAAAACCCCGACTGTGCCACCCGAGGTGCTGCAAAAGTTTGTTGAAATGTCTAAAGCCCGCGGCTTTAATACCGACAATTTGATTTATGTGCAGCAAGAGTCAGCGCCCTAACGAGTGCCACCAATGCACTAAAATCGAGTGCGCGAAAGCTAATCGCTAGATAAAAAGACAGCCAATGGATACAAAAACGCCGCAATGAATTGCGGCGTTTTTATTTATGTTGCATTTAGCTGCACTGTATTTACACATGCAGCTAAATAACAAATAGCGTTAGACTTCGATGCCTTTGCTAGCAAGGAACTCATCGTAAGTGCCTCTGAAATCATTCACGCCTGAATGAGTGACTTCAAGGATACGGTTTGCCAGAGACGATACGAATGCACGGTCATGACTCACGAAAATCAAGGTCCCTTCGTACATTTCCAGCGCGTTGTTCAGTGATTCAATCGATTCCATATCCATGTGGTTGGTCGGTTCGTCGAGCACTAAAATATTGGCTTTTTGCATGATGAGCTTGCCGAATAACATACGACCTTTCTCACCACCAGACAGCACTTTGACTGACTTTTTAATGTCGTCAGAGCCAAACAACATACGGCCTAAGATGCCACGTACCGATTGGTCGTCATCTTCTGGCTTGCGCCATTGGCTCATCCACTCGAACAGCGTCATTTCGTTAGCGAAATCAGACTCATGGTCCTGTGCATAGTAACCAATGTTAGCGTTTTCAGACCATTGGATAGTACCTGCATCCTGTGGGATATCATGGATCAGGGTACGTAACAGAGTTGTTTTACCAACGCCGTTTTCACCCAGTACCGCAATGCGCTCGCCCACTTCAACAATCAAGTTTAAGTCTTTGAATAGCGGCGTGTCGTAGCCTTTAGTTAGGTTTTCAATCACTAAGGCATTACGGAATAATTTCTTCTCTTGCTCGAAACGAATGAAGGGGTTCACACGGCTAGAGGCTTTTACTTCATCTAACTTAATCTTGTCGATTTGACGGGCACGAGAGGTGGCTTGTTTCGCCTTAGAAGCGTTAGCCGAGAAGCGTGCTACGAAGGTTTGCAGCTCAGAGATCTGGGCTTTTTTCTTCGCATTATCAGACAATAAACGCTCGCGAGCTTGAGTCGCTGCTTGCATGTATTCGTCGTAGTTACCTGGGTAAACGCGCAATTCGCCGTAGTCTAAGTCAGCCATGTGAGTACAAACTGAGTTTAAGAAATATCTATCATGGGAAATGATAACCATAGTACTGCTACGTTGGTTCAACATGTCTTGTAACCAACGGATAGTGTCGATGTCCAAGTTGTTGGTCGGTTCGTCAAGCAGCAGCACGTCTGGATCAGAGAACAGGGCTTGTGCTAGCAATACACGTAGTTTTAAACCCGGTGCGATTTCAGACATCAAACCAAAATGGCTTTCAATACCGATACCTACACCTAACAGTAATTCGCCTGCACGGGATTCGGCGGTATAACCGTCCATCTCAGCAAAATCCATCTCTAGGTTGGCGACGGTAATGCCATCTTCTTCACTCATTTCGGGTAAAGAATAAATACGGTCACGTTCTTGCTTTACCTTCCACAGTTCGCGGTGGCCCATGATCACGGTATCAATCAGGTTGAATTCTTCATAACCGAACTGGTTCTGGCTTAATTTACCCAGACGCTCATTCACATCTAACGAGACGTTACCGCTGCTAGGGTCTAGATCACCACACAGGATCTTCATGAAGGTCGATTTACCACAGCCATTCGCGCCGATAAGACCGTAACGGTTACCACCGCCAAATTTAACTGAGATGTTTTCAAACAGTGGCTTAGCGCCGAACTGCATGGTGATATTTGCTGTTGTGATCAAAATGAACTTCCAAATCGAGTAATGTTGGCCGAGCCCGCTGGCGCCGCTTTAAATAAGCATAAACCAAATAACGCTATGCCGAAGGGGTAAAAATAAACGTGGCACTATAGCAGTTTGGGCTAAATTATCAACTAAAAAGGCGGCTAGAAAGCCAGAGGGAATGCCGAAATCACCGCACTATGCCTGTATGAGAAGCGTAATTAATTTTACCCTATTGGCTTAGCTTTCAATGTATTCGAGCAGAATGACAATCTGATGACCCTTAGCGTCGCAAACCTTGACGATGCTAAGGGCCTATCTGTTTAGGGACTATCTGCTAAGGACTCATGTGGTAAGTGTTAATGTGGACATAGCCCTAAGCTAACTCAAGATACCCGTTTCAACATTTTGAGTTTGCTTAGGTATCGACAGCTTATAACTTCTGCCGTCTTAAGCGGTTGGCGTTCGTCACCACAGTGAGTGAAGACAAAGCCATGGCGGCACCTGCGATCACTGGGCTTAATAGCATGCCCGTGAGTGGATAAAGCACGCCAGCCGCAACCGGAATACCTAAGCTGTTATACACAAAGGCGCCGAACAGATTCTGCTTAATATTGGTAATCGTCGCCCGCGACAATGCCAATAAGTTAGCAATCACTATCAATTGCTGCGACAACAAGGTGATGTCCGCACTTTCAATCGCCACCTCAGTGCCCGATCCCATCGCGATCCCCACATCCGCGCTCATCAGAGCTGGCGCATCATTAATGCCATCCCCAACCATAGCCACCACATGCCCTTGCTTTTGTAAATCCAGCACATGTTGTTGTTTTTGCTCGGGCAGTACGCCGGCAATCACTTCGGTGATGCCCACTTGGTCGGCCACCGCTTGCGCCGTTTGTGGGTTATCCCCCGTTAACAGCACCACACGAATGCCCCTTTGCAGCATGGCCGCGATGGCTTCTTTGGCATCGGGTTTAATCGGATCAGCCAGCGAGATAGTGGCCACTAACTTGCCCGCTTTAGCGATATAAATCGGGGTTTTACCTTGGTGCGCAAAACTTAATGTCGCGTTAGGATCTAAGGCACTGCCATCGGAATTGACAATATTCAATGCCGTCATCAAGGCGAAATTACCAATCGCCAGCGATACGCCATCGACCTTGCCCTCAATCCCCTTACCTTGATGGTTCGTAAACGCCTGTGTGTCGGGTAATTGCGGGAGTGATTCCTTGGCATAACTGACAATCGCCCCCGCTAACGGATGCTCAGAGTGCTGCTCAAGGCTTGCAATTTCGCCCAGCAAGGTTTCTTTGTCGGCATCACTCAGTGTTTGTACTAATACAAAGTCAGTGACTTGTGGCTTACCTAAGGTAACAGTGCCGGTTTTATCCAACACCACACAATCGACTTTACTGGCGGTTTGCAACGCCTCGCCATTTTTAACTAACACGCCCATTTGGGCTGCGCGTCCCACAGCCACCATGATAGACATAGGCGTAGCCAGCCCCAGCGCACAGGGACAAGCTATGATGAGCACACTCGTCAGCACCACTAACGCATGGCTTAAGGCGGGCGCTGGACCTGCAAAATACCAAATAGCCGCCGCCAGCAGCGCTATCGCCACCACAGTCGGGACAAATACCGCTGAGATCTTATCGGCCAATCGACCTATGGGTAATTTTGACGTTTGTGCCTGTTGCACCAGTGCAATGATTTTGGCGAGTTTGGTATCTTGTTGTCCCGCCGTCACTCGGTAAACTAGGCTGCCATTGCCGTTGACTGTGCCCGCGCTCAGACTATCTCCCCGATTTTTAAGGACTGGAATAGGCTCACCTGTGAGCATGGCTTCATCGAGTAGGGATTGTCCTGTTTCGACCTCACCATCAAGGGCAACTCGGTCACCGGGGCGCAAACGCAGCTTATCGCCCAGTTTCAACTGACTTATCTCAACCTTTTCATCCCCCTTATCCGTAATACGAATCGCAGTAGTGGATTGCAACCCGAGCAGTCGCTGCACCGCTTCGCTGGTTTTGCCCCGCGCTTTGAGTTCGAGTCCATGACCTAAGTTAATCAAACCTAGAATCATCACACTCGCCTCAAAGTACACATGGCGAGTATCCATAGGGAATGCGCTCGGCATAATGACCACCAGCATGGAATAGGCCCACGCGGTACTGGTACCCAGCACAATCAGCGTATCCATGTTGGTGGTTTTGGCTTTGAGCGCCCGCCACATTCCTTGATAAAAATGGCCACCTGTGGTGATAAGTAAAGCCAAAGTGACCAGTCCCATGATGCCCCAGCCAAGCTGCATCGCTGGACTGTTGATCATCATTTCGCCGCCCAATAATCCCCACAGCATCATAGGCACGCCCACAACCAGCGCTGCTATGGCTTGGCGCATCCGCAGCCGATACTCGGCGGCATCTTCAAGGCGTTTTTCTTCGGCGGCGACTTTTGCATCCACCACTACCTGCGCCGGATAACCTGCTTTTTCCATCACAGTTAAGGCAGTATCGGCGCTCATCTTGCCTTCTACCGTCACTTGTTTATCGGCGAGATTAACACGCGCTTCAACGCCCGCTTGGGCGGCAAACGCCTTTTCAATTTTTGCGACGCAGCCAGCGCAATTCATATTGGCGACATAGAGTCTGGTCATAGACATAGGAGATCCCTCACTTGATGTTTCACACTATAGGTCTAAGATAAAGTCTCCCATCACTGGAGAGTCAAGGATGAATTTGCTCAATGTGATCACATCGACAATTAATTGCTGGGCGAAATGGGTGATACCATTCAGTTGGAAAAATAGAGGTCAAAATGAAGATAGGTGAAGTGGCGAAACAAACGGGCTTAAGTGTTAAGAGTATCCGTTATTACCATGATATTGGCTTAGTGTGCGGCGAGCGCAATGAGGCGGGTTATCGAGTTTATCGCCATCAAGATATTGAAGCACTTAAGTTTGTGCATCAATGTCGCGACTTAGGTTTTAGACTAGAGGATTGCAAATCCTTGCTTGGTCTTAAGGGCAATGAAAGCCGTAATGCCGAGGACGTTAAGCAGCTTACCCAAACGCACCTTGCCTATGTCGAAGAGCAAATCAATAAGTTACAGCAGCTTAGGTCGCAATTGCAGCACATGGTGACCCAATGCCAAGGCGGCGATCAGCCCCACTGCGCCATTATCGACAGCCTAAGTCACGAGACTCATGGCAGCCTCGAAAATCACAAGAGCCAGCAAAATGCTGGCTCTGAGTGTTGCGGTAAAAGCCAATCGCGATAGCGATGGCCAAGTTCAATAACGGTAAATACCGCGTTATTGACTTCTCACTATGGTTGGCTTTAGCGCCGCGGCGTTATCCAGTACCAGTGTTGCAAGCTTACCCGCTGGGGTAAAGTTAAACACTTGCCCATAAAATGCCAGCTCAGTTTCTAATCCTGCGGCCTTGTGCTCAGGTTTCCAACCGCCGTGGGGTTCATCCTGATAAGCGATATAAGCCGTGGGTACGCCTCTCACTTTCAACGCCTCATAAATCTGCCGCGACTGCTGTGGTGGTACGATTTGGTCACGTAATCCTTGAAAAATTAATAAAGGCTCATTCAATCCTTCAAGGTGATGCAGGGGCGACAGTTCCCTATAGCGGGCATGATTTTCACCATAGGGACCGATGAGCAGATCTAAGTAGCCAGTCTCGAATTTATGGGTACTCTTGGCGAGCTGTTCAAAGTCACTGATCCCCGCATAGCTCACCCCCGCTTGAAATACATCATAAAATGCCAATGACGACATCACAGTTAACCCACCAGCGCTGACACCTCGAATCGCCAGCTTTTGTCCATCAACCCAGCCCTTATCGACTAAATAACGGGCCGCATTGACCGCATCCTCCACATCAACTTGGCCCCATTTTCCGTAGATACTTTGACGATAAGCACGGCCAAAACCACTGCTGCCACGGAAATTAACATCGAGAACCGCAAAGCCTCGGCTGGTCCAAAATTGAATGTCACTGCGATAAGCTAGACTCGCCCGCGCCGTAGGACCGCCGTGTAACATTACAATCAAGGGCGGACGGGTATCATTAGGCGCAGTATAGTTGGGGTTAACCGGACCATAAAAATAACCGTAAGCTTGCTGGTTAGCACCAGTTTTAAAAGTAATATTTTTAGCACGGGAGATATAATTGGGATTAAGTTTTGGTAAGTTAGGGGTATACACCAACTCAGTACCACGACCGATCACTTTATAAATGCCCTTCTCTGGCGTCGCCTTAGCGCCGACAAAATAGACAGCATCTTCCCCTCGGATCACTTGGGTGATTTCACCAAAGTCGACGGCCAAAGATTCGGTCAGACCTGAATCTAGATGCAGTCGAATTAAAACGGCCTGACTACCAAGCATATAACTGGCAATAATAGTTTTTTCGGATTCAAAGGCATAATTATGATTGCCTAAATACCAATCAGCCACCGCAAACTCGGCCTTTTTCTTTAGCACTGGGTCTAAGGTATTTTGTGCCGTGACTCGATAGATATTCCACCAGTTACTGATATCCGATACGACATACAATTGTCCATCGGGGCTAAATAACGGCTGCGACACCGAAGAATCTGCGGGCGTGTTTACCTTACGAATATTGTGTAATTGTCCTTTACGGTCCAGATCCCCAAGCCAGAGCACGCTATTATCCCATGGCATATAGGGATGTTCCCACGTGATCCACGCCAGTTGGCTGTTATCGGGCGAGATGGCTGGCGAAGAAATAAAGTCATGGCCCGAAACAAAGGTATCGCCTTCACCGGCAAAATTAAGATTAATGGTAACAAGACTCGCCTTAGGCTCACCCGCTTGACGATGATCTTCGCGCACACAGATAATCCTCGACCCTTTAGGGTAAGCAATACAATCTGCATGGCGAGTACCATTTGGCGTTAAAGGCAAAGGGGGTTGATTAGGGGCAAAACGATAAAACAGTTGGTCCTGTGCCTTAGTGGCAAACAGACTCTGACCAATCCCCAAAAAGGCGGCACCACCGTATTCATGAACGGCGGATTTAACATTAAACGCAGGCGGCACTATGTCGGTAATTTTTCCACGTTGGTCGAGGCGTTTGATCCCGACTTGGCCTTGTTTTTCACCATCAGATTCAGAGAAATAAATAGCACCATCAACGCTTTGCAACTCAGCCACATTATCGGCCTGCTCAAACACTTCAGTCGCCGATAGCGGAGACTGCCAACTACCATAGGGCGCAACTATGCGCGCGCCATTATCACTAAGATGCGGCGTCTCTTTGTTCGAGCGCTCGCAAGCACCTAAACAAAATAAGCCCCCCAGCATCCATAAATATCCATGTAGCTTCATTGTTTCTCCCCAATGTTTGCCAACTGCACAAACCGAAACAAAATATGAACTTGCAGAAATGAGTTATGTGTAAATTAGTTATTTTTTAAATTTTTTTAAGAACCAATTTACCACTTGCACTTGTTGTACTTGCGTTAAACCAAAATAAATACACACCCAAGGTGAGATAAGAAAAAACCATGGGATCACGGCCACAGAACGGCCACTAAAGAGCAGAAAAAAGAAACCGCAATAAATCACAACCAACCCTAAGATACCCACGATCAACATCATGCGCTTAGTGATTTTCTCAAGCCAGTGGGCTTTTTCCTGCCAAGACATCCGGATTTCAAGCTCCATTACATGTGATCAACATGTTTGTAAAGTTATGTAAAAAAACGGGAGAGCGATTGTTGAAGGTTAACAACTAAATGTCAACTCCAACAGTGAAATCTAAATAAATCCAAAAGCTAGAGCATAAGAACCATTATCTTTATTTACCCTATAAAAAAACCGAGCCTAAGCTCGGTTTATATGCAGATCAATAAGATATCGCTCTAAAGACGAATACCACCATCGATTTCAAACACACGACCGTTAACATAATCGTTTTCAATAATAAAACGTACGGTAGAAGCTATCTCGTCGGCATGACCTAAGCGGCCAACAGGCACGAGTTTCTCTAAACGCTCCAACGCTTCTGGCTTCATTGCCGCCGTCATCTCGGTCGCAATCACACCTGGTGCTACGGCTGCACTACGGATATTGTAGCGCGCTAACTCCTTCGCCCAGCCAACAGACATAGCCGCAACACCCGCTTTTGAGGCCGCGTAATTTGATTGGCCCATATTACCCGCCTTAGCAAGGCTAGAGATGTTAACAATCACCCCCGCTTGACCCGATTCAATCATGGCCGCTGCGGCCTCACGGCCACAAAGGAAACTGCCGGTCAGGTTCACATTGATCACCGATTGGAATTGCTCGTAAGACATACGATCAGTGACCTTGCCGTCTTTGGCTTTGACTAACATGCCATCACGCAGAATACCGGCGTTGTTCACTAATACGTTCACTTGACCAAAATCTTCGAGAATATAGGCAAAACCCGCGACGACGTCTTCTTCGTCGGTAATGTCTAAGGCATAACCTTGGACTTCAGTGTCCGATCCAAGCTCTGCGCAGGCTCGCTCGAGTTTTTCTTGGTCCACATCGATAAGCGCTATCTTAGCACCCGCCTGCGCAAAATTTTGCGCCATTGCTAAGCCTAAGCCACCCGCGCCGCCAGTAATGACGACAACCTTATCTTTTAAATCCATCTGGTGATCCCTTGTTATCTGTGTCTATTTTTTAAGTGGTGCAAATTGTTCAAATATACTGGAAAAATCTCGGCGACCATTGCCTTGTCTTGCATGATTAACATACAAGCTGCGGGCTAAAGCGCCCATTGGCGTGCTAGAGTTGCTCAATAATGCAGCTTCTTGTGACAGACCGAGATCTTTGACCATCAAATCTACCATAAAGCCACCCTGATAGCCCTTAGAAGAAGGCACTGTTTCCATCACGCCTGGGCAGGGATTGTACTTCTCTAGCGTCCAGTTTCCGCCACTGCTGACCTTCATAATGTCGGATAACACTTTGGGATCGAGACCATGATCGACGCCCATTTGCAGGGCTTCGGAAGTACCGATCATCAACACAGATAACAGCATGTTATTGCAGATTTTCGCGACTTGCCCCGCACCTGGACCGCCAGCGTGGAAGATATTCACACCCATAGCCTTAAGTACGGGCTGCGCACGTTCAAAAGCGTTATCCGAGCCACCACAAATAAAAGTTAAAGTACCCGCCGCCGCGCCTGCCGTGCCGCCAGAAACTGGTGCATCCATAAATTCGATGCCGCTTTTAGCCGCTTCGGCCGCCACTAATTGTGCGCTTTGTGCATCGATGGTCGAGCAATCGATCAGTAAAGTATCACCCGCAACCACTTCAAGCAGACCTTTGTCTGTTCCATTGCCTAAATATAAACTTTTCACATGCTTGCCCGCAGGCAGCATAGTAATCACCACAGTTGCGCCCGCTGCAGCGCCGCAGGCTGTACTTGATACTAAGGCGCCTTTTTCAGCCAATTGCTGCATAGCTTCTGGGACTAAATCAAAGACGCGAACCGTCATGCCTGCTTTTAATAAATTGGCCGCCATTGGGCCGCCCATATTACCTAAACCGATAAAGGCTACTGTACTCATGCCATCACTCCTGTGTTGTTCTTTTTAGTGTTGTGATAATGCTATCAAATTGATTATGCTGACTTTATCACAGAGTAAAGCGAGCTTGGCTAAGCAGATAAACACAGCGCTTAGCCAACTCGGCCCTTAAACGCTTAACTCAGTTGGTTAAAGGGATGCGCCTCGCCCCATGGGGAAGCCAATATTTGCTCAAGTACCGCTGTGGGTACTGAGTTAACATCCTTAAAACGCCATTGCGGTTTCTTGTCTTTATCAATCAAGAGTGCACGAACGCCTTCGCAGAAATCACCGTGGGCGCACACGTTAACACTCGCAGTTAATTCCCATTTGAAACATTGAGCTAAGCTAAGCTTAGTCCCTAACTGCCCTTGGATATAGACCAAGTGCCAGCTGATAGGGCTACCCGCAAGGAAGGTGTCCCGCGCTTTCATTAACCACTTTTCTTCCGATACCAAAGTTGACATGCGTGCTGCAATATCCTGCAGACTGCCCGCCATAAGCCTGTCAATTATGTCTTGGCTTTCGGCTAATACACTGTCGCCCTTAGGAATATCCACTTGATTAGACAGCTCGTTGATCATGCTATCTAAACGTTGATGATTAAGAGCTGGCGTATCACTCCAATCTAAGGTTGCCATGGCATCAAACATCAGCTCTTTGTCGTCGCGGTTCAGGTAATGATCCGCAAGGCCCACATAACAGGCATCGGCGGCATTGAGTTGATAGGCGGTCAATCCCAAAAACAATCCCATCTTGCCCTGCATACGATTAAGGAAATAACTGCCGCCCACATCGGGATACAGGCCGATAGTCACCTCAGGCATAGCGATACGAGAAGTTTCGGTAACGACTCTGTGGCTCGCGCCCGCCATCAAACCGAGGCCGCCGCCCATGACAATGCCATCGCCCCACACCAACACAGGTTTGCCAAAGGTATGCAGTAGATAATCGAGGCGATATTCCTCTTCGAAGAAAACCTTTGCTTCCTCAGTCACTTGCCCATTAGCGGCAATGGAAGCATGGTATAAAGCGCGCACATCACCCCCGGCACAAAATGCCTTCTCACCGCTACCATCTAATACGATGCAAGCAATAAGGGGATCTTTCTTCCACAGATTAAGCTGCGCCGTCATAGCGCGCACCATGACTAAATCTAAGGCGTTGAGGGCTTTTTCCACATTGAGTGTGACCACCCCAACCAATTTGCCAGAAGCAGTGGCTAAGGTTTGAAACACCACATTTTGTGTGGTCGTGACCTGATTTGCGACATGCTCGACCACGTCATTATCTACTACATTCGTCATTAGCGGTTTCTCCACTCAGCTTTACGTTTCCCTAAAAACGCATTCACGCCTTCGGCCTGATCTTCAGTATCAAATAATCCGACAAATAACTCACGCTCAATCGGTAGCGCTTGGCTACGCGCCATAGTGCGCCCCGCTTGAATAAGAGTCTTACATGCAGTCACGCTGCTTGGGCTTTGATTCGCCACTTTGACGGCTAAGGCGATTGCCGCATTAAGCGCTTCGCCTGTGTCGACCACTTCTTCCACTAAACGTAGATTCAATGCTTGAGTCGCATCGATACGCTCGCCGCATAAAATCATCCGTTTAGCCCACCCTTCACCGACTAATGCGGTCAGATTTTGAGTGCCACCCGCACAGGGTAATAAACCGACCGTCGCTTCGGGTAATGCCATTACAGCTTGAATTTCGGCGATACGAATATCGCAGGCCAACGCGACTTCTAAGCCGCCGCCCATGGCATAGCCGTTAATCGCGGCAATCGACACACCGCGGAATTGGCTTAAGGTTTCAAAGGCTTCACCAAAATGCTTGGCCATCGTTGCCGCATTACCTTTGTCACCATCGCTAAACAGTTTTAAATCGGCGCCAGCGGAGAAGAACTTTTGCCCTTGACCCGTTAACACTAAGGCATAAATATCTTTATTGGCATTCAGCTCAAGCACTTTGGCTTTAAGCGCCTGCAAACTCTCGGCGGTCCAAGTGTTGGCTGGCGGATTGTTCATGGTCAGAATCGCCGTGTGACCTTCGATACGTTCAACTAAATATTCCATCTTTATAGACTCCTTTTTCAGTTATCGCCGACCTGTAAGTCACGCATATTGCGAGTTAAATTACAGGATTTGTCCTGCATTTTCATCGAGTAAACGACGGGCGATAATTAAGCGCATAATTTCGTTAGTGCCTTCTAAAATCTGATGCACACGCACATCACGGAAATGACGTTCCAGCGGGTACTCCCTTATATAACCATATCCACCATGAATTTGCAGCGCCGCATCGCAGACTTGAAAACCCACATCGGTGGCAAAGCGTTTCGCCATAGCGCAATAAGCCGTGGCCTCAGGATCGCCACTATCGAGTTTAAAGGCCGCAAGGCGCACCATTTGGCGGGCTGCCACTAACTCGGTTGCCATATCGGCAAGTTTAAATTGCAGCGCTTGGAAAGCCGCTAACGGTTTACCAAATTGCTGACGCTCATTCATATATTGAGTTGCGCGCTCTAGCGCCGCTTGCGCAGTGCCTACTGAACAAGTCGCGATATTGATACGACCACCGTCTAAGCCTTTCATCGCGAAGGCAAAACCTTGGCCTTCTTCACCGAGCAAATTCGCTACTGGCACGCGCACGTTTTCAAAGGTGATTTGACGGGTCGGCTGGGCATTCCAGCCCATTTTATCTTCAGCTTTACCGTAGATAACGCCAGCGGAATCCGCCGGAATGGCAATGGCCGAGATCCCCTTAGGGCCAGCTTGACCCGTACGGCACATCACGACTAAAAGCTCAGTTGCGCCCGCACCCGAGATAAACATTTTCGAGCCTGAAATCACATATTCATCGCCGTCGCGCACCGCTTTAGTTTGCAAAGATGCAGCGTCCGAACCCGCGCCCGGCTCAGTCAAACAGTATGACGCTAACATCTGCCCAGTGGTTAACGGCTCAGACCAAGTCTGACGCAGGGTTTCAGTGCCCCAAGTCGTCACCATCCAAGTCGCCATATTGTGAATGGTCAGCATGGCCGTGGTCGCGGTGCAGCCTTTGGCAAGTTCTTCAAAAATAATCGAGGCATCGAGGCGCGATAAGCCCATGCCACCTTCGGATTCTGGCGAATACAGAGAGCAAAAACCTAGCTCACCGGCTTTTTGGATCACGTCTTTAGGGAAATGATGTTCTTCATCCCACTTGGCGGCGAACGGGGTTAATTCTTCCGCGGCAAACTGGCGCGCAAGATCGGCAAACTGGCGTTGGTCATCGTTGAAATTAAAATCCATTGGGCTCTCCTATGACTCTGTGGTCACTTTTTATTTAATAAATTGGGCGCCATAAAGACGCCGTGGTTTATAACCGAGCTTAGCGTAGGTTAATGCTCATATTTGGCGTTGAAGCTACGGCAATATCAGACTCGAACCAGCGTGAAGTGATGGTTTTCGTCTCGGTATAGAAACGCACCGCTTGCTTGCCATAAGCATGTTGATCGCCGTAGAAACTGCCCTTCCAACCGGTAAATGAGAAGAAAGGTAATGGCACAGGAATAGGCACGTTAATACCCACTTGGCCGACTTCGATTTCATGTTGATATTTACGGGCCGCCGCGCCGCTGGCGGTGAAGATAGAAGTGCCGTTGCCGTAAGGGCTAGCATTGACTAATTCGATTGCCGCTTCTAATGAGTCCGACTCCATGCAGCACAGTACAGGGCCGAAGATTTCTTCCTTGTAGATGCTCATCTCAGTGGTGACTTTATCGAACATGGTTGGGCCAATCCAGTTGCCCGACTCGTAACCTTCTACGGTAAAATCGCTGCCATCGAGTAAACACTCGGCGCCTTCGGCTTTACCTTGAGCGATAAGTTTAAGCACCCGCGCCTTAGCGGCTGGGCTGATAACCGGGCCATAACCCGCTTCTTTATCGTCCCATAAACCTGGGCGAACTTTGGCTAAGGCTTCTTTTAATTCTGGGATCCACTCTTTAGCGGCGCCAACAAACACAGCAACCGAAATCGCCATACAACGCTGACCCGCCGCGCCCACAGAAGCGCCGACTAAGTTGTTGATCACTTGCTGTTTGTTTGCATCTGGCATGATAACGCAGTGGTTTTTCGCGCCCGCAAAGGCTTGCACGCGTTTTAAATTATCGGTACCCGTTTTATAAATATATTGACCCACAGCCACAGAACCGACAAAGGAAATTGCTTTAATCGCAGGGTCTGCCAGCAGGATATCTACGGCTGTTTTATCGCCATGCACTAATTGCAATACGCCCTTAGGTGCGCCCGCCTCAACAAACAGCTCAACCAGACGCTGCGGCGTCATAGGATCTTGTTCTGAAGGCTTTAAAATGAAAGTGTTACCGCAGGCAATCGCCAATGGGAACATCCATAACGGGATCATCGCAGGGAAGTTAAATGGCGTAATACCGGCACACACACCGAGCGGTTGAGTGTAGCTGTAAGTGTCAATTGAACGCGCGACGTTCTCGACAGTTTCACCCATCAATAATGACGCTACGTTACAAGCATGTTCAGCGACTTCGATACCGCGCCATACATCGCCCTTGGCATCTTCAAAGGTTTTACCGGTTTCCTTTGCAAGAATGGTCGCAAGTTCGTCGTGATGTTCTTTTAGCAGATGTTGATAACGCAACATGACGCGCGCGCGTTCAGACACTGGCACTTCTTTCCAGGTTTTAAAGGCCGCTTTGGCGCTGGCAATCGCAGCGTGAACTTCTTCGCTAGTGGCAGCATTAATCACAGCAATCGGCGAGTTATTCGCGGGATTGGTGACAATAATCTGTGATGTGCCAGTACCTTGGATAAACTCGCCGTCAATGTAATGCTTTACTTGTGTGGTCATGTTGCAATCCTTTCCTTGTAGAGTGATGGGCTGGCGGTGCGATATTATGATTATCCTCAAGGGAAGTGATTGCCCTTGCCAGCCCCGTCTTGTTGATTTAACTAAAACCTGATTTGACAAAAACCTTTGCGATTAGACCTCAATGGCCATCGCTGTTGCTTCACCACCCCCGATACACAGCGAGGCGACACCGCGTTTAAGGCCGCGGGCTTTTAAAGCATGAATTAAGGTCACCAGCAAACGTGAACCTGAGCAACCAATAGGATGACCTAAAGCGCAGGCGCCGCCATTGACGTTAACTTTAGCCACATCTAAACCGAGCTCAGACACGGCAAGCATAGTCACCATGGCGAAGGCTTCGTTGATTTCAAATAAATCGACTTCATCCGTTGACCAACCCACATTAGCCAGCAATTTCGCCATAGCGCCAACCGGTGCAGTGGTAAAGAGTGAAGGCTCTTGGGCGTGGGTGGTGTGGCCTTTAATGGTGGCTAATACAGTTAAGCCTAAACGCTCAGCTTCGCCGCGAGAGGTCAGCATCAATGCCGCTGCGCCATCGGAAATAGAGCTAGAGTTGGCCGCTGTGATAGTGCCATCTTTGGTAAAGGCTGGGCGCAGCGTAGGAATTTTTTCAGGGCGGGCATTACCGGGTTGCTCGTCGGTATCGATAGTCACATCACCGCGACGATCACTAACTGTGACAGGCGTAATTTCGGCCTTAAAGGCACCCGAGTTAATCGCGGCATTGGCTTTTTCGAGCGAACTTAGCGCAAAGGCGTCCATCTGCTCGCGGGTGATCCCAAAATCATCGGCTGTTTTCTGGGCAAATGTTCCCATGGCGCCGCCAGTATAAGCATCCTCAAGACCATCTAAAAACATGTGATCTAACACTTTGCCGTGGCCCATACGCATGCCGCTTCGGGCTTTATCTAATAGATACGGCGCTTGGCTCATGCTTTCCATACCGCCAGCGATCACGACTTTTGCACTGCCCGCTTTAATCAAATCATGGGCTAACATGACCGTCTTCATGCCTGAGCCACAGACTTTGTTCACTGTGGTCGCACCAACGGATAAGGGTAATCCCGCACCTAAAGTGGCTTGACGTGCAGGCGCTTGACCTAAACCAGCGGGTAATACGCAGCCCATCAAGACTTCATCGACATGTTCACCCGCCAATTGTGTTTCCGCCAACAAGCCCTTAATGGCTGTCGCGGCTAGAGTCGGTGATGCAACAGATGACAAACTGCCTTGAAACCCCCCCATAGGGGTGCGTTTAGCGGCAACAATAACGATATCTTGATTTAACGGTTCAGTACTCATGCAGGCTCCAACCCAAATTGACCACAAGGCCTAGTGCTAGCCTCGGGACGTTTAATAAAATCGATAATAAAACCACTCTGACGTTTACGCGAACGTAAAGCAAGTATTCCTTGGTCTAATGTGTCGATTTTATCGGGTGAAAATTGTCAGTAAGGATTTACAGCGAAATAGGAAATTGATGAGTACTAAGCTCAAAAATTGAATTCTGTGGTGATCAACTAAGTGGAATAAATGTGGACCTTGGAGCGCAGAGAAATAGAAAGCCACGGCGCGTAAGAACATCCGTTCTAGCGCAGCTTCTTTGAACATAATTTAGAATTGCCTCGGCGGCTTGTTGATATTACCGACTAACTTTACCCAGTTAGCACATGCCTTTACGCACTCAGCGTAGTAAACCAGATCGTTCTAGTAATGAAAGTAGGTCACCCATATCTTTGTAGGGAATAAAACAGCTGGACTCAGGCTACTAGTGATTTTCCCCTCTGGTTATGAGGCCAATGTCAGACAATGTCAAAAGTAGCGAGTCAATATACCACTGGTTAGCATTTGATTTGCATATGGTATTCATACATGTCTTCACCAACAATATTAAATCCCAACCTGAGATAGAGTGCTAAGGCTTGATTATTTTTCAAGACTGTTAGCAATACTGTCTTTGCTTTAGCGCCATCTAACACTTGTTGAATAATGGCTTTACCAAAGCCTTGTTGCTGATGCACAGGATGTATTTGAATCTGCATGATTTCTACTGAGTTATCCGTTTGTCGGTATTTTAAAGTGCCGATAATGCGCTCTTTATACCGCACTAAAAAGGAACAGTCATATTGATCGTTGAGCCTAAGATGATGTTCCTTTTCAGTTAAAAACTGGCCTGAACGCTCTAAATGCGGAGTCATGGTCAATTTTCTAAGCTGTAAGAGGTAATCCCAATCTGCTTCTTTGGCTTGAATAAACTCAAATATTTTCATGAATTATCGCGATTCCCACGGTGTCATCGCCGTCATATCACTTAAGTCATAAGGCGTTAACTGGTAAACGTAATAATTGAGCCAATTACTGACCAACAAACTACCGTGGCTGTGCCAGCGGGCAATGGCTTCGGCTTCTGGATTATTATTTCGATAATAGTTTTGTGGCACATTTGGCGTTAAGCCTTGGGCTAAATCCCTATGGTATTCATCGTTTAAGGTCGATTTTTGATATTCAGGGTGCCCCATTACAAACAAGTTACGGTTATTGCGACTTAATACTAAATAGGCCCCGGCCTCATCGGACTGCGCTAACACTTGCAACTGCGGGTGTTGTCTAATTTCTTCCACATCCATCTCGGCAAAACGCGAATGGGGTGCAAAGAACTCATCATCAAAACCACGTAACAGTGGGAAATGCTGACAAGTGCGCCTATGTAAAAATACGCCAGAACGCTTCTGTTGCAATATTTTTCGATTTAAACCATAGAGATGATACAAGCCCGCATGGGCTGCCCAGCATAAAAACAACACTGAGGTGACATGCTCTTGGGACCAGTCGATGATTTCACGGATATGATCCCAATAAACCACATCTTCGAAATCGATTTGCCCAAGCGGCGCGCCTGTGATGATAAGACCGTCGTAATTTTTATGGCGCACGGCTTCAAAGTCACGGTAAAAAGTATTCATGTGGTCGATGGAAGTATGCTTGGATTCTTTGTCGTGAATGCGCAGTAAATCCACATCGACTTGTAAAGGCGTGTTGCCCAGTAAGCGCAATAACTGGGTTTCAGTCTCGATTTTGTTCGGCATCAAGTTCAAAATCAGCACCTTCATCGGCCTGATATCTTGATTCGCCGCCCGCGTCTCGGACATAACGAAAATATTTTCTGACTCTAACACCCCTGCTGCGGGCAGATGATCTGGAATTCTAACCGGCATACCGCGCCTCTTCTGTTCGTAAATACTAACGGATTCGGCGCGTATGTCAGCTCACTTCTGAGCGGGCTAACTAGCCACCGACTTTCTCTAGCAGTATCGTCATTGGCTCAGTGGAATTGAGATCAATGTGATAGGCTTGAGTATTAATAAACAATAACTTATCACCCAACATAATCCGGGCCCCTATGGCATAAGTGTGACCGGGTTGGAACTGATCGCTACCAATCGCAAAACTGAATGGCGCGGGTGTCGCAGCACCTTGTTGCACGCGCTCCGCCATCACTATGGCTGGCACATCCATTTTTGAGACATCAAGCAGTTGCACTATGACCTTAGCATCGGCAGGTAAGGCTATCCGTTCGCGATATAAGGTCTCGCCTTTTATCTCAACGATAGCATTAGGTGTCGCACAACCGGATAACACCCCCATGATGGCCATTAATGCTAAGGCTGTTAATCTCAACGCGCTTAAACGCAACCATTTGTTCATTTTGTTTCTCCTAATCATACATAAAGACTTCTAGATGTCCATACGCCCAAGCTATAAATCTTGTCTTGGTGAACATAACTTTCTATCATAAGCCACCATTTCGTTGCCGAAAAATCTATGACCCAAGCAACTGCAATCATTGTGGGAGCTAGCTCACAATTAAGTCGTGAACTTGCAAAGCAATTGGCAGATCAGCAGGTTGAATTAGTCTTATTCGCCCAAGATCCAGAATCACTGCGCGATTTTGCCTTATCCTTGCCAACAAAAGTACAAGTTTTTGCACTTCAAATTGAACAACCTCAAGCCATCATCAACCAACTTGAATCAGTCTGGCAAACTCTTGGCGGCGCGCACTTAGTCTTAGTTAATACAGGCCTCAATAGCTATGACCCCGAGTTGCCTTGGCTACCGGAGCAAGACATTATCGATGTCAATGTGCGAGGTTTTGCTGCCATCTGCAATACGGCATTTAGACTATTTCGCGAGCAAGGTTATGGACAACTGGCGGCAATCAACTCGATTGCGGGCCTGCGCGGCGGGCCGAGTGTGGCCTATCACGCCTCAAAAGCCTTTGGCCAGAATTACCTTGAGGGCTTAAGTATGCATGCTCAGCGCCTTAAGTTACCGATTACGATTACCGATATCCAACTTGGTTTGCTCGATAAAGCCGCTATGCAGCAAAGTGCAATGTGGCTTGCACCATTGCCACAAGTCGCAGCGCAAATCATCAAGGCAATGAAACAAGGCAAACGCCGCGTCTATGTGACCAAACGCTGGCGCCTCGTCGCTTGGCTTACTGTGTTATTACCCGAATTTATCTATAACACTCGCCACTGGAAAGCTAAAAAGCCAAAGCGCTAAATCGGCTTAGCCTAAGTGGAACAGAACATGGCGCGATAAAAAGTGCAGAAACGAAAAAGGAGCCTAAGGCTCCTTTTTACGCTTATCTAATCAGTGGATTAGAAAGTGTAACCCACGCTGACCATATAAACCCATGGGTTGATATCAGTGTCGATAACTACAGTGTCGCCCGCTAATTTAAACTTCACGTCACTGCTAATTTGCGCGTACCACACTGAAGCGTTCACTAACCAGTTTTTGTTTACTTGATAATCAACACCTGCTTGTGCCGCTAAGCCCCACGAAGTGCTCATGCTCAAGTCAGTTAACGCACCATTTAAATCGTTGGTGAACTCATTGTCGAAGAAATTAGTATAGTTAACACCAACACCCACGTATGGACGTAATTTAGATTGCGCATCACCAAAGTAGTACTGTGCCACTAAAGTGGGTGGTAAATGTTTAGTTTCTGCAATCTTACCTACACCTTTTAAAGAAACATCGTGGCTAAAAGGTGTGGCAGCTAATAACTCAACCCCAAAGTTATCTGTCAGCATGTAGCCAAAGTTTAAACCCACTTGAGTGTTATTACTGATTTGGAACTCGCCGTTACCCGCAACATCATCACTTGATTCATTTGGCGCAACAACCACAGCACCCGCACGAACGATAATGTCACCCGCTTGGTGAGCCGATACAGAGGCAGAAAAACCAGCGGCTAAAAGGGTGGCAGCGACCAATGTAGAAACAGTGTTTTTATTCATCATCATACTCCATATGTACAACATAGGTTTTTGTTTTGTATTACATCCTTAACAATTAACGCCTACACTGCCAGAGATATGCGGCTGATTTATTGATCCAAATCAAAGTGAGTGAGCAATACTCACTTATAGGTACTACACATGGGAGCTGAATCACGAAATTCAAACATTTATTGATAATACCCCTTTGTTTTCTGTGAGCTAAGTGTTGTATTAGCCATCACTAATGACTACCGCAAGAGGTAGTGATCAATAACACCATAAACATTTTAGTAACAATGAAAAGCACTTAACTAAGAGGTTATTTGAACATTAAGTTCAAATTATTGAGACGAGTTAAATGAGGATAAAAACAAAAAATGGACAAATAAAAACGGCTTGAGGATGATACCTATCATGTTAGATAACTAGATTGCATGGAATGACAGTGTGAGGCGGTTAAGTCAGTTTTAGACTGAACGAATAAGAAAGTGAGAAGATTAGCTTGAGTAGCAACACGTAAGCAAAGGATAGCGAGTTAGCCAGCCCTTAGTCGCGACTCTGTGATGAAACACTGGTAATGATCGCTTTGGATTGGCGCTCAATTTGAGGGCAAACAGAGAGTTCAGCCCAAAGGGAACCACCAGCTCAATACCGTAATGCGTGCAATGATGATCAGTCTCTGCATCTACCTGAGTATCTGTCTCAACATGAGATTTTAAACCCACCCCAACCGCGGTTTCTAACTCTGGCCAATGAGCCATAGCATCAATACAAGATGTGTAAGCCATGTCTTGATTGCGACTATGCATGCGCGCCTGATTCTTAACCGACCAAGGTAACTCAGGGGCAAGCTGATGAAGATAGGTTTCAATCGCCAGATCCCGCTCAAGGCTAATATCTAAAGGGCAAAAATAGATCAGATCGATATCGTTCAGTGGACTCAACTCAAATTCGTGCAAGCGATCCCAGACTAAATTACGGACAAATCCCGCCGCCAGACACCACTGCGGCATTGAGTGTACTTTGGCACATTGAAGCGCGAGTTCAAGCGCCCTCACCCGCTCGCAGTCTTGAGCTATCCATTCGAGTAATTGATGCTCTAGCGCTGCTTCACTCATTGCATCATTCATAACATTATTCGTAGCAACACTCATGACATTACCCCTAGCACCACTCATAACAGTATCGCCCGCTTCAATATCAGATAAAAACACGGGAAAGACATTAGGCTTACTCCACTTCGCCATCGGTTTCTGAGCACTTTACGACCTCATGACAGAGTAAATAAACGAGACTATAAATCGGTGCCATCACCGCAAAACAAATCCAAAACCCATAGACATCTTTGTCTAGCAGATTAACGCTAACAGTAAAGATGGGCATGAACAGTAGCATCCATTTTATTACATTGAGTTTGTACAGTATCGGCTTATCACAATGGCAGCAGCGTCCTTCCTTAATCGGCACATCCTTAGCGCCGAGTTTACCTTTGCAATACGGACATTTTTTACTGAAAAGCATTTAAACTCCATCGCTGAGATTAGACTCGCAAAGCAAGTCTCATCATCCATTCTTTCTATTCGTAAAAACCGTATCCGCGCAATTCGTTACACCGCATCCGCTTGGCGCTCTGGCGCAGCATCGACAAAGGCTTCAAGCTGATTACACTCAGCCCACACGCGCATGATATTGGGATAAGGCGTTAAATCCACATTAAAACGCTGGGCGTTATACACCTGCGGCACTAAACATAAGTCGGCTAATGTCACGGCATTCCCAAAGCAATAACGACCGCTATGCCGTGTTAACAAGGTTTCTAAGGCCGTAAAACCACTTGCGACCCAATGGTGATACCAAGTATTTTTGGCGGTGTCATCAGCACCTAAGGTTTGCGTTAAATACTGCAATACCCGCAAGTTGTTTAATGGGTGAATTTCACAGGCGACCGTAAGTGCCATAGCGCGCACGTGGGCACGTTCAAGAGCCGATGCAGGCAATAATGGCGACTGTGGATGTATCTCATCAAGATATTCGATAATCGCTAAAGATTGCGACAAGGCATCCACATCCAGCTCATCATCCACCACTAAGGTTGGCACTAACTCTAAAGGATTAAGCGCAATGTAGGCCGCTTTATGTTGCTCGCCGCCATCACGTACGAGATGCACTGAAAACTGTTCGGCTGAAATCCCCTTGAGATTAAGGGCAATACGAACCCGATAGGCTGCACTGGAACGCCAATAACCGTAAAGTTTCATATTTTCATGTCCTTATAAAAGTCAGTATAAAAACGGGGCAATTAAGCCCCGTTAGTTTAAGTCGGTGTCGCCCTTTAAGGGAAAGCCTTAGGCTTTGTATTCAACCACTTTTTGATCGATAGAACCAAAAATGGTTACATCATTATCATCGAGCATTTCGATGCGCACTGTGTCACCAAAACGCATAAATGGCGTAGTGGCTTTGCCTTCGGCAATCACTTCTAACATACGTTTTTCCGCTAAACAGCTCGAACCTGCGCTACGGTCATAGTTAGAAATAGTACCAGAGCCAATAATCGCGCCTGCACCCAATGGACGGGTTTTTGCAACATGCGAAACTAACTGACTGAAATTAAAGGTCATATCAACGCCTGCATTCGGACGACCAAATAATTCACCATTTAAATAGGTGATCAGCGGTAAATGCACTTTCGAATCTTCCCAACGGACACCCAATTCATCCGGTGTCACAGCCACAGGCGAAAAACTGCTCGATGGTTTAGATTGGAAAAAACCAAAGCCTTTCGCCAACTCACCAGGGATCAAGTTACGCAATGACACATCGTTAACTAGCATCAACAATTTAATGTGCTTAGCTGCATTGTCAGTGCTCACGCCCATAGGCACATCATCGGTAATAACCGCAATTTCAGATTCGAAATCGATACCCCAGTCTTCACTCGCCAGTGGGATATCCGCTTTAGGGGCAATAAAGCTGTCTGAGCCACCTTGATAAAACAACGGATCTGTCCAAAAGGTTTCTGGCATTTCAGCGCCACGGGCTTTACGGACTAACTCAACGTGATTCACATAAGCGCTACCATCGGCCCATTGGTAAGCACGCGGTAATGGCGACAAACACTTAACTTCGTCGAACGCTTGCGCGTTATCTAACATGCCTTCATTTAACGCATCGTACAATTCTTGCAATTGCGGTCTCAGTAAATCCCAACCATCGAGTAATTGCTGCATAGTGTGGGCAATGGCAGGAACGGCAACCGTTTTAGTGAGATCGCGGCTGACTAACATCAACTGACCATCACGACGACCATTGTTATAACTTGCAAGTTTCATATTGGCTCCAGTGCTCTTCGGCTAGGTGTACAATTTTATTGTGCTGGAAAACGCGTGACGTCACCCAGCTTATATTCGGCGATTTAAATCGGACTTTTTGACTCATTAAGGGCATACACTTTACGCAGTCCGCGCCAACGAGGCATGCTCTGTTACTTGCTTTAACGTATTTGTTGCGCGTAGAAATACCCGATGCAGCTCAAGATTCCTATAGCGTGACCAAAATCACATTTAGGTCAATTATTTCACATTTTGTAAACTAATCATTACGTTTATAACCTAGTTACCGCTTATCAATATCTCGGTAAGCAATATGCCTGAAAAGTCGGCAACTAAGTGGAACGATACTGTTACATTGACTGTGTCAACCCAACGAGACTCTGACTAACGGCGCTTGGCTATCTTGTATTCACGCAGTTTATTAGCAATAGCTGTGTGTGATACACCTAGCTTTTTCGCCAACTGGCGAGTGCTCGGATAGGCCGGATATAATCGACGCAACAGACTCGCTTCAAACTGCTTCATTGCATCGTCGAGATTGCCTTCAAACTCATTATCAAAGTAACCAAAACCTTCGGCGTATGACGGCAATTTCAGCTGTTCTACCGTCAACTCGGCCGAGCCATCCCACATAGACACGGCTCTAAATACCGCGTTCTTTAATTGGCGTACGTTACCTGGCCAAGCGTAGGTGAGCAAATGATCGCGGCACTGGGCCGAAATCCGCCGAACAGGGCTAGACAGCTGTTGACTGTAATGTTCGAGGAACATTTCCGTCAGTGGAATGATATCGACTTTACGCTCGCGTAAAGACGGGATGTGATAACTCAACACATGGATGCGATAGTACAAATCTTCCCTAAACTCACCGGTTTGGCATAGTTCAGCTAAATTTTTCTGGGTCGAGCAGATAATTCGCACATCAGCACGCACTTCTTCATCGCCCCCTATGCGTCTAAAAGTGCCATCTTGCAATAGCCGTAGCAGCTTAACTTGAGCCGCCCTAGACATTTCCGCCACTTCATCGAGAAATACTGTGCCCCCCTTAGCTTCTTCAAAAAAGCCTCGTTTGACGACTTTACCCTGACTGACGTAACCGAATAATTCTTCTTCGGCAGCGCTGTCGGGCAGAGCGGCGCAGTTGATGGCGATAAAAGGTTTTTCACGGCGCATCCCCGCATCATGGCTAGCTCTGGCCATTAATTCTTTGCCAGTACCCGTTTCACCCGTGATCAACAAAGGTGCATCGAGCTGGGCCATACGCCGCGCTTGCTTAAGCACTTCCTTCATCTTGTCACTGCTGGCTAATACATTTTCAAAGCCAGTGGTTTGGTTCTGCAGCGCGTTAAACTGTTTTCCAACGCGCGCAGGGGATTTCAGCGACACCACAGCACCAACCAAGATGGTCTTTTCATCCTCATCGGGTAGGTAAATCGGCAGCATTTCCGCTAAATATTCGTTTGGACCGATTTGTACTCGCGCCGCTTGTGGCAATACTTGTGCTTCACTCAACCAACGGCTGAAGTTAAAACCTTGCACCCAATGATTAAGCGACTCTTCAAGCACTTCGTGCTCACCCATGCCGATATTGAGCAAGGCGGACTCATTAACGATACGGATACGTGCCTTGGCATCGATAGAAAAAACGGAGTCGGGTAAGGTTTTGAGCAGGGTTTTAAGGGCGTAATGTTCTTGCTCTGAGGGCATAAATGACACCGTACGCACATCGTGGACACTTTCCACTTTGCGGATCTGCGGCATCAAGGCACTCAAGGTTTCAAAACTGATTTCGGCAAATTGTAAGTACAGGAATCCTTGGTTACTGGCATCAATGGCAATTAAATTAATACCATAACGCTCTAACACGACTAAGATATCTTTGGCTAAACCAACACGATCCTGACAGCTGACTTCCAAGCGCATAATGACTGATATTCCCTTTTTTGATTTGAATTTTGGGGATAAACCGTGCAGAGCTATTTTTCGCCTTAGGCTTTACAACAAAAATAACGCTTGCTAGGCAAATCGTTACCTTTGACGAAAACGTCAGCGATGAGGGGAAATAGCAGAGCCCGTATACGTTAGAAGGTTAAACTGAAAGTGGCAAGCCTAGTTTACAGTTGAATTGTAACAGGAAGAAAAAATCAGCATCATAAAACACATTAAGATGCTGATTAAATTGATTAAATAATTAACCTAGTAACTGGTCTGTCTTGGCGGCCATGATGAAGTCATTCTTATGTAGCCCCTTAATGGAGTGCGACCACCAAGTGACAGTCACTTTGCCCCATTCAGTGAAAATGTCTGGATGGTGGAATTCTTCTTCCGCTAAATCCGCCAGCTTATTCGTGAATACCATCGCCAGTTTAAAGTTTTTAAACTTGTAGACGCGCTCAAGTTGCATTACGCCGTCACGCACTTGCACGCCCCAGTCAGGGATCATACGAATAAGTTCTGCCAACTCTTCATCGGTCACTTTTGGTGCATCGGCTTGGCACGCTTCACATTTCATATTCGATAACGCAGTCATACATACTCCTGTTGGCAACATTGATAGGGATATTCAGTTGCACTTTACTCATTACTTATTAATTACTTAAATCACATGACTAAATTAGATGGCGACTCAAATGACACATCAAACTATCCATCGAATCGAGACTAGCTCGCCTTGGCTTTGGGAGGATATTTAGGAGCAAATAAACCTAACTGACGTGCCTTAGTGACATAACTCATGATGTCCATTTGGGCAATTTCATCAAGCATATCAATGTGCTCAATCACATAATAAATCGGCTGCATAATGTCGATGCGATATGGGGTTCGTAGCACATTCAATAAATCAAAGGGCTGACGTTCTGGCACGTCACTTTCCATTGCATATAAAGTTTCACCAGGTGAGCTTAAAATACCGCCACCATAGATACACAAGGGGCCATCTTTAGGCTGTAGCAAGCCAAACTCAACCGTAAACCAGTATAAACGCGCTAAAAACACCCTTTCTTCTTTGCTGGCATTTAAACCTAATTGGCCATAAATATGTGAAAAATTGGCAAATGAAGGGTTGGTGAGCAAAGGGCAGTGACCAAAAATTTCATGAAAAATATCAGGCTCTTGCAGGTAATCAAACTCTTCCTTACGGCGAATGAATGTCGCCACAGGAAACTCTTTATTGGCCAGCAGTTCAAAGAAACGGCCGAAGGAAATAAGCGCAGGTACGGCTGCCGTTTTCCAGCCGGTGGTCGCTTGCAATACAGTATCAATTTCAGTAAGTTGCGGAATACGATCCTTTGGCATAGCCAAGGCATCTAGCCCTTGCAAATACTCCTTACAGGCACGGCCAGGCAGGTTTATCGCTTGACGGGCATAAAGCTGGCTCCAAATCTCATGTTCTTCTTGCGGGTAGTTAATAAACCCTGTGTCATCAGCTCTGTGAGCGATGTACTCTGTTCCTTTCGTCATAGTCTTCACTTAGTGGCTAGCGCTCATGGAACCATAGTGATCTAAGCCTTTAAATTTGTTAACTCCCTCACACTTTATTCTTGCACCACTACTGTGACGTAAACGTAAAGCAAATATTACAAGGGTATTAAAAACGCCATGCAAGTGCACATCACCCATGCTGGATTAGATGCACTGTGCTACCTTTGCTAAAACTTACGTCGACTTCGCTGTAAAAATACTTAAATATCCTAAGTTTTCAGCGTTTCTAAATAGCTTTTCTGTGCAGGTCATTTACAATATTGGCCATTAACCGCATCTCCTTGACCTAAAAGGTTCGCAATGAAACAACATCAAATTCGTAAAGCCGTTATTCCTGTCGCAGGCCTAGGCACTCGTATGCTTCCAGCGACCAAAGCAATTCCAAAGGAAATGTTACCTGTTGTCGATAAGCCATTGATTCAATACGTAGTCAGTGAAGCTATCGCGGCTGGGATCAAAGAAATTGTACTCGTGACCCACGCCAGTAAAAACTCTATCGAAAACCATTTCGATACCAGTTTCGAATTAGAGGCCCAATTAGAACGCCGCGTTAAACGTCAATTACTTGAAGCCGTACAATCTATTTGTCCTAAAGATGTAACAGTGATCAGCGTGCGCCAATCTCAAGCTAAAGGCTTAGGTCATGCGATTTTGTGTGCTAAATCTGTCGTCGGCGATGCACCATTTGCCGTATTGCTACCGGATGTGATCATAGATGAAGCCAGCTGTGACCTTCGTAGCGATAACTTAGCCGCTATGGTTGCCCTGTTTGATGAAACCCAAGTCGGTCAAATCATGGTGGAAGGCGTGCCACATAACGTCGTCAACCAATACGGTATTGCCGATGTGAATGGTCATGATTTACAACCGGGTGAATCTGAGCCATTAGTCGAACTGGTTGAGAAGCCAGCCGTGGATGAAGCGCCATCTAACTTAGCCGTTGTAGGCCGTTATGTGTTACCAGCCAGCATTTGGCCGCTACTGGCTAAAACCCCTGCGGGCGCAGGCGATGAAATTCAATTAACGGATGCGATTGCGATGTTAATGAAGCAAGAAACCGTAAATGCTTACTACATGGAAGGTAAGAGCCATGACTGTGGTAACAAGCAAGGTTATATGCGTGCTAACGTTGAATATGCCCTGCGCCACAGCGAAATCGGTGAAGATTTTGCGCACTATTTAAAAACCGTTGTAAAAGGAATTAAGTAATGACGATTTTAGTGACCGGTGGTGCTGGCTATATTGGCACCCACACAGTAGTAGAACTGCTCAATGCTGGTAATGATTTGATTGTATTGGACAACTTGTCTAATTCAAGCATAGAAGCCTTAAACCGAGTCGAGCGGATCACTGGTAAATCGGTTACTTTCTATCAAGGCGATATTCTCAATAAAGCGTTATTGCAGAAAGTGTTTAACGATCATGCTATTAATTCAGTTATCCACTTTGCAGGATTAAAAGCGGTGGGAGAATCCGTCGAAAAACCCCTGAAGTATTATGAGAATAACGTTACGGGTACGCTTATCCTTTGCCAAGTCATGGCAGAATTTAAGGTAAAAAATCTCGTGTTCAGCTCATCGGCAACAGTGTATGGCGATCCCGCAAGTTTACCGATCACCGAAGACTTTCCCACAGGGGCAACAAACCCTTATGGTCAGTCTAAGTTGATGGTTGAACATATACTGGCAGATGTACACAATGCCGATCCGAGCTGGAATATCGCCCGTCTGCGCTATTTTAATCCGGTTGGCGCCCATGCCAGTGGTTTAATCGGCGAAGATCCTAACGATATCCCTAACAACTTGATGCCCTTTATTGCGCAGGTTGCCGTGGGTAAACGCACCGCCTTAAGCGTGTTTGGTAATGATTATCCGACTCACGACGGTACCGGCGTGCGTGACTATATCCATGTCGTGGATTTAGCCAATGGCCATTTAAAAGCGCTTGCAAAATTGGCCACTAAACCTGGTCTAGTGACCTATAACTTAGGCACAGGCCAAGGATATAGTGTATTAGACATGGTTAAGGCCTTTGAAAAAGCTTGTGGTAACACCATTGCCTACCAAATTGCGCCACGTCGCCCAGGGGATATTGCCGCCTGCTACGCCGATCCAACCCACGCAAGGGAAGATCTTGGCTGGCAAGCGACTCATACCCTAGAAGATATGGCCAACAGTAGCTGGCATTGGCAATCAACCAATCCCAATGGTTATAACGGCTAATAACTTGAATGGCTTGTGGAAATCTCCCAAGCCATTTTTCTTTATCCCTCTAAATACCGTCGCTTTACATCATTAACCACCCGAGGAGCAACATGACTCAAAGTATTAATCACAGCCGTCGCAGCCTCTTTCGCCGGCGTAAAGATAATGCGATAAGGCCGCCTTGGGTACGTGATGATATCGAGTTCACCGATGTGTGTACCCGTTGTTCCGCCTGTCTTGAGGTTTGTGAAACTCACATTATCATCAAAGGTGATGGCGGATTTCCTGAAGTCTCCTTTAAGGACAATGAGTGCACATTTTGTACCCTGTGTGCTAAGGCTTGCCCTGAAAATATTTTCGATTTGACTCAAGCACCTTGGCAATACCAAGCCCATATTCAAGAAAGCTGCTTAACCTTTCAAGGGATCTGGTGCCAAAGTTGTAAGGATGCCTGCGAACCAAGAGCCATCAGTTTTGTGCTCAGTATTGGTCAGGCTCCGAGCCCCAAAATAGACCTTGGTCTTTGTACTGGATGCGGTGCCTGCGTAGCTCCTTGCCCTAGTAAAGCCATTGAGATAAAACGACCAACTTGATAGAAATACTGTAATTGCATTAACACATGCAGAGCTGTGCTTCTCATGGATTTTAAGCTAGTATCGCGCCTCTGTTGAACTCAGTTAATCCCTTCTCGAATTAAGTTAATTTATGATGATGTTTGTAAAAAAACTGTTTTTCCCGCCTAAAAAAAGTACCTCTTTTAGCTTTATTGCTCGAGGCACTAAACTCACGGGAAATATCGAATTAACAGGCGACGTGCTTGTTGGCGGTGATATCCAAGGTCAGCTGCTTTCTGAGGCCAATATCACCATAGAACAAGGCGGTGTAATTCAAGGTGAAGTAAAATGCCATGAATTTATCGTCGATGGACACTTCAAAGGCAGACTCATTTGTGAGCGTTTAGTGATCCAACGTAATGGTGTTGTCGACGGCGAAGTGGCAAGTACCTCAATGCAAATCCTTGAGGGTGGCCAATTTATCGGGATGCGGATTAAAGAAGATGCACCAACCATTTATTCCCATGCAATAGGCCATACACCAACAGCAGATTCACTCAACTTACCGTCCGTGCAAAACGACGTCATAGAATCTCGTTAATCCGAAATGCATCACTATCGTTTGCTCGCCGCCTTAGGTGAGCAGACTTTGACTCACTCTTTTAGCTCAATCATTCCTTATCGCTCGATGTTAAACATAGCGCCTACTCACCTAACTCCCCCCCAACGCTCCTCTTTACAATGGTTAAATAATTGTTATTTGCCGAGAGGGATCACAGTTAATCCGCATGCTGAATGTTAATCTTAGTAGTTAGTACCCATGATATTTGATCGCGGTGGTTTGGGTAATCCCAAGGACACAGAACTCCCCTAATAGCGCCGCAAAAACATTTAAGACTCATACAGGGCAAAATACAAAATGAGCAACTTATTACTAAAACAGATCTGTGAACTCGATGTTTTTACCTTGCTTGTATTTAAAAGTATTTTCGACACTGGGCACGCAAATAGCGCGGCCAAAGCGCTAGATGTTTCTGCCCCCAAAATAAGCCGCTGCCTCAATGCATTACGCCTAACCTTTAACGATGAACTATTTTATCGTCGTCAACAGGGGCTTAAACCGACGCCCTTAGCAGAAAGTCTCTACGTTGCTATTTGCCAGTTTACTGAATCGGTTTATCACCTCGAACAATCTGCAATCCAGATACAAAATGCGGCCATCAATACCGACTTACCGCTGCATATCGCTGCTTGTAATGGCCTGCTAAGCTTTTTAGCGCCTCAGTTAAGCACTCCTGAACTTGCCCAAAAGCTAGGACAAATACGCTTACATAAATGGCAGGAAAATAGCGCTGAGTTGATCCACGCAGGTGCGCTTGATTTTGGGATTACGTTTGAAAGTGCTGAAAATAAAGAATTAAGTTACACCAAACTTGGCTCAATCAATGGCATTTATATCGTTGCAGCCAAGCAACATCCGCTTTGGGACGTTGAGACAAATATTACCTTAGAGCAAATTTGTCGCCATCCGTTTCTATTTCAAGAACTCAAGGGCTTTAACAGTAAAATCGATCCCTTAGAATTATTTTGCCAACGCCAAGGTATCTTACTGCCTACCGTAGAGAAAGTGATAGACAGGGAGGAATGGTATGCCCATCTATTAACCATGAAGAGTGTGGCTTTTTGTTCCAGCATTGATATGCACACAGTTAAACATATGCCCGGATTACATCTCGAGCGCCTTAGCGACACAGAGCTTAATAGACTCCACGAAACGATGATGGCGCCACATTATTATCTGATTGAGAAACCTGCAGTTCATCGGCGTTACAGCCAAAGCCAGTGTGATCTCGTCGTGCGCTCCTTACTTGCCGCACTCGAACCAGCACACTAATACAAAAATAGATTACACACTAAGTTCATCAACCTAGCTTACGTCATGGATGTTAAATGGGTTAAGTGGGTTTACTGGGCTATGGCTTCTATTTATCCAAGGCACAATTAAATCACTTTAAAATGCCATATCTTCCCCCCATCCTCGCCCTCTTATCCCATTGCTTTTATGCTCAAAACCTTAAGATAACGACTTAAGATTTAGGCTCTCTTAACATCGTTCATTTTGCTTAACCGAAAATGAATTCATCATTTCGGCCTAAGTTTAAAGATTAAAATTGTGATGCACATCATAGGCTAGCAGCTTAATTTCACTATTTAAAATATCAAAATGCAAAGTTTAGAATTACCATTCACGGGTGTTAAATCATCGTTCACATATCAGATACAAATTTGCAAATACCACTTTATAAGTAGATGAATCCTCCTATATTAGAGGCACTGCACACGCAGTCTTATAGATAGAAAAAGGGACGCGATGATGAAAAACTACAATAAATCTCTACTGGCACTGGCTCTCGTCAGTACCTTAAGTCTTACCGCCTGCGGGGACGGAAGCGATGGTCAAGATGGTGCACCTGGCACACCAGGTACACCCGGAACACCAGGCACTCCCGGAACACCAGGTACACCCGGAGCCCCTGCGGGTTCCTTCGCAACGACAGCCCAATCCATTACAGATCTGGCATTCACATTAAGTCCTGCTGACATTAAAGTGACTAGCAGTGAAGGCTTCAGTGTTAAATTTACTGTTACGGGTAAAAATGCAGGCAAAGTAGTCCCTTTCAAAGGACTGGATAAAATTGCAATTTATTCTTTAACAGCAAATGAAAACACCTCAGGTACTGGCGCGCCGATTGAGTGGCAAAATAATGCCACGGCAAATGCCGCTGGCACTTCGTTAACTTGTACTCTAAACGGCCTGAACGGAACTAAAAACGCTTGTACTTTAACCGAAGATACAGCGACGCCAGGCACTTACACAGCAACTTGGACTTATGGTGGCGCAGCGCCAATTATTAATCCAAATGATAATCCAAACGCAGTACACAGAGTCTTTTTACGTGCTTACAACATCGCCGATAGTACAGGTGTCGTCCTATCTGACAAGATTTTGTCTGTACCCGTTGATTTTATCCCTGCAACAGATGAATTAGGTGTATCGGGTAAAGACACAGTATCTAGTGCGGCATGTAAAAACTGTCACGGTGAAGTAGACGGCCATATCGCGAAGATTGAAGCCCACCATAACTACCAAGATGTTAAAAACTGTGTAACTTGCCATAACCCTGATCTCGTTCCAAGTGACGCACAACTGGCCGAAGGTTGGGTATTTGATTTTGCTCCCATGATCCATAGGATCCACGCAGGTCATCACATCAGTGACAGCTTAAGTGGCGAAGCAAAAGAATATTTCGGTGAAGTTGGTTTCCCATCTGATTTGAAAGAATGTAAATCTTGTCATGATGGTGCACCAAGTTATAACACCAATATTTATGCACAAGCTTGTGTGGGTTGTCATATCAATGTGAACTTCACCACTGGCGAAAACCATTCAGAATTTGGTTTAGCTCAAGCTGATGATACTCAATGTAAATCTTGCCATGGCAGCGGTAGCTTAACACCTGAAGCTGTGCACAGTGTCGGTAAACGCGCTGAGTATGCAAGCCTATTCAAAGTTGACTTTACCAGTGCAGCAGTAGCGACTTCAGCAACACCTGGAATGAAAACATTGACATTAAAAGCCAATGTGACCATGAATAGCGCTGCAATTCCTAACGGAACCGATTTAAAAGTGTATAACGCGACAACTAACCCTACAGGTATGTTTGTGGCTAACGGCTTATTACTGGGTAACGTAACCACTGATGGTACTGTTTATGCTTGGAGAGATGTCAAACCAACAGCAATCGCTCTTAAGCTTGAAAATGGTACGCTGGCCGATGGTGTATTAACCTTCGTAAAAGATATTCCCGATGCCCAAGCTGTAGGTACTATCTACGTCAGTTCAGAAGCCAACGTCTGTATCAAAGCAGGTAAAGTGAGTAGCTGTAATGCCACAGGACTTGAATTTGGCCCAACAAATCCAATTGGTAACACTGCTCCTGTTAAATTCTATAGCTTAGATGCTTCTGCAGTAGTTAAAGCTCGAATGACAGATCCTGCTCGAATTACCGTAGAAGAAGCAAAATGTAACGCCTGTCACGGCACCTTAGATTATATCAAGGGCACCAGACACGGAACTTACACTTTTGATCAATGTATGAACTGTCACAACGATACAACAGGTGCATCAGGCCATAAAACAGTGGTTTCTAAAGGTGAAGACGGTAGCAAAGTCATTAATCCAGAAGTCACTTTCAATAACAAAGACCTATTCACCGTCGCCCACCGCTTCCACAGTGGTAACTTTGATGTTATCGCAGGGATCTTCCGCGATGCCAATGGTGAATTAGTCGGTTATCCATCACCAGAAACTGCATGTTCTGCATGTCACAAAGATGATGCAAAACTGTTTGCGACTGACGGTGGTTTAGCCTCTGAGAAACGTTCAATCAAAGTGGGTAGCAACTACATTAGTCCAGTAGCTGAATCATGCCGTAGCTGTCACGCTCACTCTGATGCAGCGGCTGTCGCTCACTTTAGAAGTAACGGTGCTGTGGTTGAAGCTGACGCAATGACAGATCCTAACTTACCAGTAGAATCTTGCGCAACTTGTCATGCTGAAGGTAAAACCTACGGTGTAGATAAGGTACACGCAGAGGTAGCACACTAGTACCTTTGGGTTGCCCCTGCACAACCCAAACTTTATCTCTGCAACTCATTGGGGACCCTAGGGTCCCCTTTTTTATTGCTGATGATCTTCAATTGAGATTGTAGATTTAACCAGCTGAGCGGCTACATTGTGCAATACGTTGTCTAAGTAACTTAATAAAGTCCTTAGGTTCCCTATCTAAACTGTCATGGGGAATATACAAGTGATACCCTAAACGCGTATCTAACATCACGCAGCGATGCCCAAACATAGCCAATACGCCACGATAACGATCCCCTTCTATCACTAAAGGGCCAAACTCAGCGCCGAGATAAGTTTCTAAAGTCGCTAAGTCTGCATCTTGAGAGGCGGCTGTCACCAGCAAAGGTCGCTGTTCAGTTAATAATCCTGTTGCTAGACGCAGGGAAATATTATCGAGAATGGGATTTAAATGTTTCAGTTTAATGCCTAAATAAGATAACTCTATAGTATCTAAACCATTAGTCACCCGCGGAATATCGACCCGCTGAATATTATCCCAATCGATAGACACTTTGCCGCGGCGATGAAAATAGGTCAGCCCCTTGTCATCTAGTGCTAGAGTCGTTTCCGGCTCATATACCTTAGCTAAACCGAGAATTAATGAAATAGCGCCTAAACTAAAAAACATCAAACCGACAGCAAACAAGGCCGGCCACGTCAGAAACAGTCCCAAACCTAGCACCAGACTTAAGCCTCCCAGCCAAGTTAAGGTTAACCCATTTCGTTTCGATAAAGGACGCACAGATACTATTTCTGACTCAATTGTCATTGTTCATATTCCTGTTAAAACTCACTATCTTTAGACTGAACTTGGCAAACCACACCCTTATTAACTTACGGCCTTTATCCATAACCACAAACGGCCAATGTATTCGTGAATCGCCCGTTGAGAAGCCACTAAATTATCGGCGGTTAACCGCCACCAAAAATCATCTCGGCCAATAAAATCCGTTGGGGCAGCATCGGGGTGTAAGCCTTTAGTGGCGAAAATAGCCATCGCCCTTGGCATATGAGTGGCCGATGTGACTAAGCGAAAGGGCTCCTCCCCTAACTCCCACTTTAAGTATTGCGCTTCTTCTATCGTATCGCGCGCCAGTGGAAATTGAATAATTCGGCTTTTATCTACACCTAACTCTACCGCGGCTTTAGCCATCATTTCAGCATGGGAAAATTGAGTGAGTTCACCACCCCAGCCGCTGACGATCAACATACACTCTTGACCCAACTTAAGTTGCCGAATGCCTTCAGTTAACCTTGTAAGGGCGACGTCTGATAAGGATTGCACCGCAGTCGCTCCTACTATATCAGCATGCCCTGAACCTAATACCATCACAAAACAAGCGCCTGCGATGGGCGTGGAATTAATCGGGTAAGCTGATTCTAACGGCCGCACTAAGGTATTCACACTCAGTTGACTGCTTAAAAACAGTAAGAGAAAAAAAGCGCAGGATACTAAGTATTTCGCCATACTGCGACGGCGCCATACTAGAAAAGAAATCAGTAATAACAATAGGATAAAGGGGATCGGCATCATCCCCTGTGAAACAACTTTCTTAACCCAAAACATGATGTCCATGCCAAGCAATCCAAAGGAGCGCAATCATAGCATCAAAATACGGGGGGAATACATCGCACATAAAGCTAGCCCAGCGTTTTACTGGGCTATTATTTACAAGACTCTGATATCACTAGACGTTGATTTCATAGCGTAATGAGTTCACTGGTTGAGTTTATATCTTCAATAATGGATCACTTTTCCCACAACCAAGCGGCACCGCGCACACCCGATGAACAACCGTATAGATTCTGCACCACAGGCGTATGACACTCACGCCCCACCACATAATGGGCCAGCAATGCTGGTAATCTTGGGTAAATCGCCGCGACATTCGACATTCCGCCGCCCAACACTATGGCATCGGGATCGAGCATATTGATCACATGGGCGAGTGAACGAGCGAGTCTATCCATATAACGATCAAACGCAGCAACCGCAATGGCGTCACCTCCATCGACTAACAACATAATATCGGCACCTGATTTGGCAGGAGCACGCACTGTACCTGCTGCCGTCAAAGCCGCATTATAATCACGCACAAAGCCAGTGCCAGAGATAAAGGTCTCGATACAATCGGGATTGCCACAGAAACATCGGGTGGTATTGAACTCTTCCTTGGTCATCCAAGGCAAAGGATTATGACCCCATTCACCGCCGATACCATTACCACCACCGTGAACTTTGCCGTTAATTGCCACACCCGCGCCACAACCAGTACCAATAATCACGCCAAACACCACAGAAGCGCCAGCGGCTGCCCCATCGACCGCCTCTGATACCGCAAAACAGTTTGCATCATTGGCAACCCGCACTTCACGCTGCAACAATTCCCCTAAATGTACATCGAGGGGCTGACCATTGATCCACGTCGAGTTAGCATTTTTGACTAAACCTGAATAGGGCGATACCACACCTGGAATACCCACGCCGACAGTGCCTTTCTCGCCAAGAGTCGCTTCCGCTTCCTTAACTAAATCAACCACCGCAGCAAGCGTGCCCTGATAGTCACGTGGCGTCGTCACACGTTTGCGAAATAGCTCATTGCCCTCATCACTCAGTGCGACTAATTCTATTTTTGTTCCGCCTAAATCGACGCCCATGCGCATCATGAATTACTACTCCAGTGTTTAGCTTACCCTTTCATCAAGTGATATTGGTGAAAGGCAATCGTTATTTTACCCAGCCAGGAGCTGTGGCAATAAAGTAAGGGTTTAAAATGTCAGGTTTTTGATTATAAGTTAATGGTTCACCTGAGTCATAACAGACAACTGTGCCGCCTGCACTTTCGAGCACAGCTTGCGCCGCCGCAGTATCCCATTCGCTGGTTGGGCCAAGTCTGGGGTACAGATCGGCATTGCCTTCAGCCAACATACAAAACTTAAGCGAGCTACCCACGCTTAAGATGTCATGCTCACCAAACTGTTGTAAATATTGCGCTAAGCCTGGGCTCAAGTGCGAGCGACTGCCGACAATCATCGGCATTTCGCGTGGCGTGTTGGCGCCCAATAAGGGACTCTCTTGACCCGCTTGTTGGCGCCACGCACCTAAATGTTTAGCGCCGTAATAATACGTATCGAGCACAGGCGCATATACTACACCTGCGATAGCAACCCCTTGATGGATAAGCGCAATATTGACGGTAAACTCGCCATTGCGTTTAATAAATTCCTTAGTGCCATCTAAAGGATCAATCAACCAATAGGTTTGCCATTGACGACGCACGTCCCACGCGATATCCGCCGCTTCCTCAGACATAATAGGAATACCGACAAACTGCTTTGCCAATGCCGCCACTATCACGTGGTGCGCGGCTAAATCGGCGGCCGTCACAGGGCTATCGTCCCCCTTATGGCTCACCAAAAAGTCATCTTGACCATAAACCGTCATGATGGCATCGCCCGCCGCTTTGGCAATCGCGACCACTTGCTGTAGATCTTGTTTGGTCAATGTCTGCGCTATTGTCGTCTTGTCTGTCACTGAAACTTCCTTAATGCATTAAATATCTTGGCATTATGCCATTGTCATCCAAGGGGAATTTAGAACAAATTCATCATACATCAAGCAAAATAGACTAAGACTCGCGGCTTAAACCGCGGCGCGCAAAACCACAGATAAACAAAGTAATTACGATACTAAGGCAAGCCATTGGCGCTGAGAAGAGGCTTAAGTCCAGCTGCATTCGTATTCACAGCCTATGTTTTCATATTGATAGTCTACATTTGTCGCTTAAATCTGATTATTGGTGGGCTTATTGTTTTCGAAAGCGTTAATCACTACGATGACGTAAACGCTTAAATCGTGATTAAAGCTGCCTAAACCCAAATGTGAGTCACGCTAATTATCGTCATGATAGCGTCGCAACATGCAATTCAGTTGCTGACGCCAATCTTGCCATACGACGTTATCAGGCATAGGCAGTGCGGTATTGACAGCCAAAGCGGACTGTACTTTGGCACTATTCAACACGCTATAACTCGGTCTTTTTGCCAAACTCACGCCGCGATTTAATGCTTGTTTAGCATAGTGAGCGCTGGTAATCGGCTGGATAACCACAGGTTGACTTAACAGATTGAGCGCTAGGGCTTGTCGCTGGATTTCACAGGCAAATTCATACCAACTGCATTGGCCTTGGGCGCTGTAATGAAATACGCCCGAGCACTGTTGCATGACTAATTGCCAAATCACCTTAGCGAGTGCATCACTCCACGTCGGACAGCCGATTTGATCGACTATCACCTCCAAGCTTGGTTGAGTGCGCATCAAGTTCAGCATGGTTTGGACAAAATTATGCCCATCTTGACCGTAGAGCCATGAGGTACGCACAATCGTTGCATCCTCGCCCAGAACCGCCAATACCTTCTGCTCGCCGAGCAACTTACTCGTACCGTAAGCAGACAACGGCTCGGGAGCATCAATTTCAACAAATGGCCTTGGTAAATGATTTGAAGCTGAGTCTGGATTTTGATACTGCTCAGCGCCAGTTTCTCTAACATCACAAACAGCATGACCACCAAACACATAATCGCTCGACACATGCAGTAGGCGCGCCCCCGACAGCCAACATTGCTGCGCCAATAACTCAGGGCCGAGTGCATTCACGCCATTCGCTTCGATTGCATCATGCTCAGCAGCATCCACTGCATTATAGGCCGCACAATTTATCACCCAGCTTGGTCGATATTGAGTAAACACGGCAGCAATATTGGCGGCATCGGTAATGTCTAACTGACTACGACTTAGCGCATAAAGCTTAAGTGGTACGACTGAGTTTGTACTTGTACTTGTACTTGTACTTGTACTTGTACTTGTGCTGGTATTTGGGGCTAGCTCACCAATATCGGCAGCGACTCTCAGCAAGGCTTGAGCGAGCTGACTCTTCGCACCAGTGATTAACACCACTTGAGGAGTGTTAGCGTCTGTGGCACTCGCCGCCCCGCATTGAAGTGGCGTCACTTTAGTTGCCACTATTTTCATCACTAATCAACAGCATGGCTCATCGTCACTGAATAAGGGGATCAAATCAGCAACGGTTTCATGGCCACGGGCGGCTAAAAAGGCTAAGAGTGCTGAAGGACTACGATTGAGTAATCGTGATGGCGGATAAGCCACTTCATCGATAATCGCTTGCGCCCGCGCAAAACCGCCTAAGCTAAAAGCCACATGGGAATCAGAGCCCATAACTAAAATCGTGCCAAATTCCTTGGCCGCTTTGGCAATCGCAGTGCAATTGGCTTCGCTGCCCTTACGGGACACTTCAAAGGAGGAATTGTTAATTTCGAGCGCCACACCGTATTCAGCAGCGGCGCGGGCAACGGCTTCAATATCAATTGGATAGGCGGGGTTTCCCGGATGAGTAATGATATCAACCTTGCCGCTCTTAATCGCATTAATCATGGCCTCTGTGTGAGTCGCTTTATCTGACGGAGGATAGACGGGCTCATGAAATCCTGCGAGCACAATATCGAGCTGCTTTAAATAATCACCAAAGAAATCAATCTCGCCGTCGATATTTTTGATATTGGCTTCGATACCCCGCAAAATCCCGACGCCATCAACCATACGTGGCAAAACTCTTAAATTCACAAAGTGCCAAAAATGCGGTGCATCGGCCATCGCAGGCCCATGATCTGTGGTGGCAAATAGGCGAATCCCCTTCTGCTTTGCCACCGCTAAGTAGTCATGAATCGTGCTATAAGCATGGCTCGAAGCCACAGTATGGGTATGAGTGTCGACTTGGTACTGCATGGTTCACCTCAGTCAAATGATTCAATCAATTTAGAAAAACTGGCCACGATTTAGCTAAAGAGCGATAACAGTTCATCGGCGCTTCCTTGCCATGTGCCCTTGCCTTTACCTTCGAGAATACTGTCCGCCAGACTTTGCTTATGCTGCTGCATTTCTTGGATTTTCTCTTCTACTGTACCTTCTGCAATCAGCTTATAGACAAACACAGGCTTATCTTGGCCGATACGATGGGCTCTATCCGTAGCCTGTTTTTCCGCCGCCGGATTCCACCAGGGATCATAGTGGATCACAGTATCCGCCGCGGTGAGATTGAGCCCAGTGCCGCCCGCTTTTAAGCTAATTAAGAACACAGGCGTGTCGCCCTCTTGGAACTTATCTATCTGCGCTTGGCGCAGGCGAGTTTGTCCTGTGAGCTTACTGTAATCGAGCCCCAAGTCCACCAGCTCAGCTTCAATCAAGCTGAGCATGCTAGTGAACTGGCTGAAAATCAATATCTTACGCCCCTCTTGCACCATTTCTGGTAAGTTCTGTTTCAGCCAATCTAACTTAGCATTATTCTTCACTTTCTGCGCTTGCTCTAACTTCACCAAACGCGGATCACAGCAGGCTTGGCGTAGCTTAAGTAAGGCATCGAGAAACTCAATATGACTGCTACCAACGCCTTGAGTGGCAAATAAATCCCGCAGTTTTTTCTCCATCACCAGTCGAATACTCTCGTAGAGATTTCGCTGATCTTTTTCTAACTCTAAGCTCTGGGAGATTTCGGTTTTAGGGGGTAATTCACCGACCACTTCATCTTTGGTTCGGCGCAGCACAAAAGGCGCAATCCGTTGACTCAAGATTTGCGCTTGCTCCATATCGCCATAACGTTCAATTTTGTGCCTAAAGGATTTGTTAAAAAAAACATTCGTGCCGAGTAGTCCGGGCAAACAAAAATCCATCAAAGACTTAAGTTCACCCAAATGATTTTCAAGCGGCGTACCCGACAGGCACAATCTAAACGGCGCTTTAAGATCTTTAATCACTTGAGTCACTTTCGCCTGCGCATTTTTTATCTGCTGTGCTTCATCGAGCACGATATGTTCAAACACCTGCCGTTGATAATAGTCACTGTCGCGCACGATCAGCGGATAGGTCGTCACCACAATATCAAACTCATTTAAGCGTTCGAGCAAAGGCTTACGCAAGGCGCCATGAATGACGACAAGCTTTAACGATGGCGCAAATTTCGCGGCTTCTTTCGCCCAATTGCCCACCAAGCTCGTTGGGCAAATAATTAAACTCGGTGAACAACTTGCCACCGTGGATTTTAGTTCTTGCTGCTTAAGTAAAAAAGCCAAGGTTTGAATGGTTTTACCCAGCCCCATATCATCGGCCAAAATACCGCCAAGCTGATATTCCTTTAAGAAACAGAGCCAATTCAACCCTTGCTGTTGATACTGACGTAACTCAGCATTTAAGTTGTCTGGGACTGCGACCTCTAACACACCGTTAAAATTTTCGAGCTTAGTCGCTAAACTGCGCACTCGTTCACCATTAAGCAGACGAATATCACTGTCGGCAAAATCATTTAATAGGTGGGCACGGTATTTAGGCAAAGACACGCTATTGCCTTTGTGGCTATCGAATAGTTCTAAAATAATGCTGATCAGCGGCTTAATCACGCTGGCTTTGACTTTTAACCAATCACCATTTGGGCTGGGTAACAGCAGTTCTGCATCATCGGCGGGCTCACCGTACTGCTTAAGCCAAGTGGCAATTAAGGGCAGCATAGGCACTATTTGACCATCGATGTCAGCATTCAGTGACAGAGAAAACCAACCCTCTTGCGTATCATCCAGCTCAATCGCCAGCGGAGTCTCAATGACATTTAAGCTGAAATTGTCGGCAAAATGCACTTGGTAACCTAAAGCCTCTAGCGCCGGGATTTCCTGTTGAATAAAGTGCAACCAAGCATCAATCGTTTCAGGCAGTGAACCTAACCCCCAAATACTGATATAGCTGCCACTGTTAGGGATAAAAGAAGGCGCCAGCTCCACCAGTTCCAATGCCATCAAACGATTAATCGCATCCATTTCCGCATCAAGTTGACGCGCGATTTGATAGGTTTTGCCTTGATGGGTGACTAAAGACAAGGGCTCGTCGGGATACTGACCGCCGAGCACCACATCTTGATAGATAAACTCCAGCAGCACTAATGGCTGCGCCATAGCAAACTCAGGTAAATCCTGCGATGTTAAGGTCAACCTAACTTGAAGCGGCACTTGCAGCTCGACAAAATCAATCAAAGCCGGCGTAGGTACCATTTTCACCGAAAAATGCTTAATCAGTTTGTGGCTCACCAGTTCAATCTGTGAGCTAGGCACTGGCGGCATCTGACTGAGTAATAACAGCTTTTCAACACTGATCTCTGTGTCCAATGCGCCAACTTTAAAATAATCTAAATCGATATAAGTCGGTGGCTCACAGGGGATCAGCTCCCAATTGTCCTTATTGGGCAGCCTTAACTGCATTTGTTTATGCTCGGCATCCTTATCTAGCCAAATGAATTCGGGCTTGCTCGCTTCACCTCGGGTGAGCGGTAAACGGCTCTCCTCCCAAAAACACCGACCAGTGACGAGCATTTTTTCCAGTGCCATGGCACCTAACTGAGCTTTAAGATACAGACGAGAGGCACCGTGGCGACGAGTTGACATGATGAGATTGATGATGAGCACGTCTTCAGCGCCAATCCAAGCGGGCATGTAATATTGCACGTCGGATAAAGCGATTTTCGAGCCTTTGTTATAGCCACCATTCTTCGCCAACTTGCCTTTTCTTAGCTCAAGAAACACACCGTTATCATCTTTAGATAACACGTACAGCACGCGATCGTCGTAGAGTAAATCAACATTTGAAACCGTGAGATCATCACTTTCGTCTAGCAGATGTAACCACTGAGCAATACGTTGATCTTCAACGGTTCTATCACTCAGTAAACTGTAAAGTACGGCAGCAATATGTTTGCAATGCCCAGTGGCGGGACATGAACAGAAGCCATTCATGATCAACTTATGGTTCATGCTGACAAGGCGAATATCCTGCCGATAGGGCTGGGATTCCGTCCCCATGACACGACCTTCAATATGACGAAAATCGGCGTTCGCTTTGGCGCTCAACACCCGTCCTTTCATCACATAATCACGGGCGCGCATTAAGGTTGGCGGCGTGAATAATGACTCAATCGTGGTTCGAGTCAATTGGATAGGATCTTGGGGGGACAAGCGATTCATGTAAAAACCTTGAAACTAAAAATATCAACTCCGAGCAATAGTAAGCCATTGCCGCGCGACATTTATCAATAAGTTGTGTGGGATTGTATTGAAAGCCTTGGCCGAAAGCCAGAATGATAGCCACGATAGACAGCCCCACCATGCCCGCAGGATAAAATAACAAACTTATCCGCAGACATGGAACTGGCCTTACTTAGATATAAGCAATTGATAAACAATGCTTTACTATTAATAGCCAAGCATTAACTGTTACCGCCAAACGCTAAATTTTCGCTTTAGCGTCAGTGGCTTTAGCCTCAGCCTTTTTTGTATCAGCACTTTTTTTATCAGCAATGTAGCGATCGACTAATGTTTCTAAGATATCCAAAGGAACTGCACCATTCTTCAGAACTACATCGTGGAAATCCCTGAGATCGAACTTATCACCTAAGGCCAACTTGGCTTTTTCGCGCAGTTCGAGAATTTTCATCATGCCGACTTTATAAGCCGTCGCTTGACCTGGCATAACGATATAACGCTCAATCTCTGCCGTGACATCACGATCGGACATGCCAGTATTTTTCTTCATATAGTCAATCGCTTGCTCGCGAGTCCAACGGCTATGATGAATACCTGTATCTACCACTAGACGCACAGCGCGGAACAACTCTGCCTGCAGACGACCAATATTATCAAAGGGATCCTTTTGAAAACCGAGCTCCCACGCCAAACGTTCGCTATATAAAGCCCAACCTTCAATGTACGCCGTAAAAGGCGCCATCTTACGAATAAGTGGCATACCTTCTAACTCCATCGCCACCGCAATTTGGAAATGATGCCCAGGGATCCCCTCGTGGTAGGCTAAAGTGCGCATACCGTATTTAGGCGTGGCCTTGATATCATATAAATTGGCATAGAAACGCCCTGGACGACTACCGTCAATCGCGGGCTGCTGATAATAGGCACCCGGTGCTGTTTTCTCTTTAAATTCAGGAATACGCACCACTTCCATGCCCGCTTCGGGTCGAATACGAAAGGCATCACCGAGTCCCGCATTCACTTCATCAAGAATCGCTTGATAATCAACGAGGATTTGCGCCCTACCCGCATCGCTATCCTCGTAGTAAAACTTAGGATCGGCGGCTAATGCTTCAATCGCGACCGAGAAACCTTGGCTTATATCGTAACCTTCAGCGGCTAAAATAGTCATGATTTCATTTTGAATGCGATCTACCTCTGCGAGCCCTTTGGCATGGATTTCATCCGCAGTGTAATTAGTGGTCGTAAAGAACTTCAGCAGTTGCTCATAGGCAAGGGAGCCATTAGGCAGCGCCCAATAACCATCATCCGTCCCAGCTTTGGCTTGTAGCTGGGTAAAATAATCAATAAATAATTGATACGCTGGATGCACGTAACCTTTAATGTCCGCTTCCGCCGCTGCCAATAACCGTGCTTGCTCATCGGCACTGATATCCGTGTCAGCCAATTTAGTTTTGAAGGAATTGTAGAGAATATTGTCTTGCACTGGCGTCGCGACAAAATCATTCATCTCGGTGAGCACCCGCTCAATCACGAACTTAGGCGGAATAATCCCCTTAGCCTCACGAATTTTTAAACCTTCGAGAGTTTGCGCAAACTTAAGTTTCACCTTTTGTAAACGCGACAGATAATTTTCTGCATCGCCCACAGAATGCACTTGGTGCTGCGCCTGCATAAAGCTTGGATACCCGTTTTGCACGCCAAATAACTGATTCAGCGGATAGTTATGGTAACGATACGGCTCAGAGACCAATGCGAAATCGGCAAGATATAGGGCAATATCCTTGGAGATACGTTGATTTTCATCTAAATCCGCATCGGAATAGCTCAATAGGGTTTCACGCAGATCTCGCACTTGCGCGAAAGTCTTATCCATCGCCTCTGGACTATCGTCATCCAACTCGGCGTTATGGCCTGTAATCCCTACCGATTCTAAGAAACCCAATGAGGTTAAGGTCTCAGGGCTTTCGAAAGCCATCTTGACCACACTGCGGTCTAGAAATGCGCGAAAGAAAAACGGCTTTTTCGCAAACCATTCATGGGCGGCCAGCGCCACTAATAACAGCACTAAGACTAAGCTGCCGAGTCCAATCCGTTTTAGTACTGTTTTCAACGTCATTCTCCATTCTTATTATATTCAATCTAAAGTTATCGCCCTGAATCCATAGCTCAAGCACGTTTTTATTGGATGACGAGAATACCATTAACCACAAATAAGCAACAATTCAATAACGTAACGAATCATGACAGAATCCTTACCTAAGCATACAAGCCGCATTTAAACCTAATGGAACGGATTGAAAGGTTAATCGCAAGTCAGTCGTGGCAAACATAAAAAAACTTTTACACTAGATAACAATCAAACATAAAACCTATTGCTTTGAATATTAAGAGTTATATCTAATTCCGCACTCAATAAGTCGCAAAAAAGCAGTTTCAATATGAGAAGTATTTAAAAATAAAACTATACAAACCCCTAGAGTATGTTAATCTGCACTCCGGCCTGTGATTCAGACCTATTTATAAGCAATATTATGTATTTGAAAACCTTCGCTACGCCTGTAATATTTTTTTTGCTGTCATGAAGCTTTCCACTCATAACTTATCATCAATGTAAATAATTCTATTTCTGGCTAACATACCGCATAATTGCGAATTATTTGTTTGAAAATTTTGGAGACATTCATGTCTAAAACTACTGGTGTAGTTAAATGGTTTAACGAAGATAAAGGTTTTGGTTTTATTTCTCCTGACAATGGTGGCGCTGACGCATTCGTTCATTTCCGCGCAATCGTTTCAGAAGGCTTTAAAACTCTTGCTGAAGGTCAAAAGGTTTCTTTTGACATCGAACAAGGCCAAAAAGGTCCTCAAGCTGCGAACGTAGTTATTCTGTAATTAGACTTTGTCTAATTTAAGTTAACAAGTTCCAGACAAAAATGCCGACACTATGTCGGCATTTTTATATCTGCATTTTCATCCATCTCAAAAGAGTGAACCTCAGGCCTTTAGCCATGTAGGAGCTTAGCCTCAGCTTTCTCAAGTCGTCGTGGTTTACCCACTATCAGTAAGATATCCCCTGCACGAAAAACCCAGTCCTGCTCAGGATGTTCCACTTCAGCGCCATTGCGACGAATCGCCCTTAACTCTACTTTCAATGTTTCCCACAGGATATCGGCAACGGTTTTACCAATCGCATCAGCCCCACGCGGTAATGCCACCGCATGCAATGACTCTAAAGTAAAATCAGTTTCTGTACCGGAAAAGAAGCCGTGTAAAAATTGATAATGATTGCGCCGCTCAGATTCTAGCCGTTTTAGGATCCGTGCCAATGGCACACCACATTGGTGTAGTACCTGCGATACTAACATCAAGCTCCCCTCTAAAGACTCTGGGATCACTTGATTAGCTCCCGCCTTTTTAAGCAAGTCTAGATCACTGTCGTCTTTGGTTCTAACTAAAATTTTAGCCTCTGGTGCCAATAACTTACATAAAGGTAAGACTTCTTCTAAACTACGTGACTCACAAAAAGTGATAACGATCATCTTGGCCTGTTTAACGCCCATTTGTTTTAAAATTGCCCGTTTACACACATCACCGAAATAAATAGGTTCGCCCGCACGACGCGCTTCAGTGACGCGCGTTGGATCGAGATCCAATACCAGATAAGGTACAGCTTCAGTTTTTAAAAAACGGGCAATGGTTTGTCCTACTCGGCCGTAACCAAAAATCATCACCAGCTCATGATCATCCATCATCAATGGCACAGCTTCATCCACATGCTTTGCCTGACGGATCCCCAGCGCCCACTTAGCAATATCCACACTATGACGAACTAACCAAGGAGCTATTGCCATGGAAAGCACGGCGACCATGACTAATATGGTACTGATCTCATTATTTAAAAGTTGATAGTTGACCGCTAAAGCCAATACCACAAAACTGAACTCCCCCACTTGAGCTAAGCTCATAGCCGTACTCATCGCAATTCGAAAAGGCTCACCTACTAATCTTAAAATGCCATGAATGATCAGCGCCTTACCTAGCACAACAGCCACTAAGATCAGCAGTATCTGCCACCAGAAACGTATCACTAAGGTAAAGTCCAGCATCATGCCAATGGAGATGAAAAACAGCCCCATCAATAGATCACGAAACGGTCGTATATCCGCCTCAAGTTGGCGGCGATACTGGCTTTCTCCCAGCAGCATACCCGCCATAAATGCCCCCAGCGCCATAGATAATCCTAGCCACTGAGTAAAAGCCCCTGTGACAAGCGCAACGACTAAGGTCGATAATACAAACAGCTCATTGGAGCGAGAACGCGCAACCTCATCAAATATCCGCGGCAACGCCCACTTACCAAACGCCATTAAGAGGAAAAAGGCCAATATGCCTTTGAGCAAGGCAAAGGCGATATCCGCGACCATCAAAGGTTCGCCGCCATTGGCCAGTAATGGCAATAGGATCAACAACGGCACAACCGCTAAATCTTGGAACAAAAGCACGCTGACGGAGAGTTCGCCGTGGCGGCGCCTCAGCCATCCTTGCTCATTGAGTAATTTAAGGACAATAGCAGTAGATGACAACGCGATGGCAGCACCGATAACCAAGGCTTCAACCCAATTCAAGCCGCACAATAGGGCCACGCCCATGGTCAACAGGGTCGTGATCACCATCTGTGCACTGCCTAAGCCAAATACAGTGCGGCGCATGGCCCACAGCCGCGGCACAGAGAACTCTAAGCCTAAAGTAAACATCAGCAGCACTACGCCAAGCTCGGCGACAGATTGCATTTGATGCTGGGTAAACCAGTGAAAACCACTCGGGCCACTCACGACCCCTGTGAGTAAATAAGCCAGAATTGCGGGTAGGCCCAAACGGCGCAGCACAGCAATGGCCACAATGGCAATCACGAGCATAAGTAATACTTGGATTAAAAAGCTATGTTCCATTGGGCGCTATGACTCCTGTCAAAATGCTGACGTGTCAAAAAATCTAACTCTCAGTTTTAAGCTTAACTGAATGACTAACAAAGACAAATTTTATTAACAAATATTGCGGCACGGTATTTGCTTAGACTAGGTTAGAGATGTATCGCACTAACATTTGCTGGAGTGATGATTATGGACTTTGGCCTAGCGACCGAGCTGTATCCCGACGAATATCGCTATCAAACAGAACATTACAGTCCCAATGATAATACATTGGACTTAATACAAGTGATCCAACAACTGCACGCCAGTTTAGATCCTAGGACAGTCTTTGCCTGCTATGGCAAAGTGCTGGGACAACACTTGCCGATCCAAGGCGTGCGCTTAACCTATGGTGAGCACAAATTCAGCTGGGGCAAACGTTATGGTATCAGCGTCAAACGACAGCTCATGTGTGCAGGAATGCCATTAACGATTCAGTACCAACTGGTGACGCCATTTACGCCATCACAAACCTCAAACTTACAGGATATTGAACCGCTGTTATTGCAACCTTTATTAAATGCGTTGCAATATCAAGAAATGTCGATGCAAGCTATGTTTGACTCGCTCACTGGCTTAGGCAATCGCCATTATTACAGTCAGAGTCTCAGTAATGCGACCGCAAGAGCCCATCGAAAACAAGGAGCAGTCGCTCTCATAGTGCTCGATCTTGATAACTTTAAACAACTTAATGATAAATTCGGCCATAAATGTGGTGACTATATTCTGAAGGAATTTGGTGACATCATTCGTGCAACCATACGCAACACAGATCAAGCCTTCCGGATTGGTGGTGATGAATTCGTCATTATTGTCCAAGGCAATATTCATGCGGCTGGCTTGTTATGTGAACGGATTGTCTCGGTAATCAATCAGCACAGTAGTTTCAATCAATTTGGGGTGAGCTGTAGTTTAGGGGCGGCAGAATCACACGATACCATTGAAGCCGAACAACTTTATGAACTTGCCGATAAGGCGCTTTATCAAGCCAAAGCCGCCGGACGTAACTGCTATAAACTCAGCCAAAATCAATTGGTTTAACACGCGCAGGGATGCCAAATGAAATGCGATAACTCACTCGCAGCGCGTACCCCATAAAGGTCTAAATCAAACTGACGCGCTGCGTTCCACTCTCCTCTCGCTTTCCTAGAACACACCAATATTCCAAGATTGACTCTCGACTAGAATTCCTTTGCTTCCTCAACAAACACCTGTAAACCAAGTCCATTCGACTCAACAATAAAGCCCTTTTCAACCCACAGTCCAATTGCCATCACCAGTTGCTTGCCATAAAACACAAACCCCACCTTTTCGCGTACCCAAGGCGGAATGGCAAACTCTTGCCACAGTTTCTTTAATTCTCGCCCCTTACCCCGAGAATGCGGGTGGCAGCGAAATTGCCCCGCAAGTTGATAACGCACACTAATGACTTCATCAGGCCAAGGTAAACGGACTCTGGGACCTTGTTTTGTCACTATCAGCCTAATCTGCTCACCATTCGCTAAGCCCGCAGGCGACACGACTAATTCGGTACTATTTCCCTGTAATAAAGAAATAAAGTCATGCTGTGGCAAGGTCCAACTCACAGGCTGAGTGTGACGTTTGTGAGTTTGATTCTTGAATAAATAGACTTGATTAGCAAAGCGACGGATTTCACACTCACCCACTCGAATATGCACTTTAGCATCGTCTTTCGCGTTAAGAAGCTGAGTGATGATTTGCTTAAGCTGCACCTTTGAGGGCAAAGCAAAACCTTGGGATTCAATAAAACCCCGCAAGAGTAACGCTTGCCAGTCGGCTGACTGTTCGGCAAAACTATCGAGCTTGAATACACTTTGAGTATGGTAAGGCGCTTGGGTTAACCATAAAGGTAAACGTTCACTCACCTGTAAATCCAGCGTCGCCTGTTGCTCGGCGCACAATGCCGCACTTCGACTCGCAGTTGTCGCAATACTCGGCCAACGCGCTTTTAAGCGGGGAATGATTTCTAAGCGTAAAAAATTTCGATCGTACTTATCGTCTTGATTACTTTCATCTTCAATATGCACTAAGCCCTGCTGTTTTGCGTAGGCTTCAATCTGCTCACGGCTGATATCCAATAACGGCCGCAATTGTTTGCCTTGTGCTAATGCTTGTACTTGCCCCATGGCCGCCAGCCCTTTCGGGCCTTGACCACGTTTGAGCGCCAGCAGAATAGTTTCGAGCTGATCGTCTTCATGGTGAGCTGTCAATAACACATCATTTTCGCTTAAATGCCGTTCAATCGCTTGATAACGGACTTTTCGAGCTTCGGCTTCAAGGCTCAATCTTGGTCCACGATTAACCGCGACTCGCTCAACCGTCACGGGCAGGTCGTAATACTGGCCCCGCTCAAGGCAATGCTGTGCCCAAGCCTCAGCGTTATCGCTTAGGCCATGGTGTACATACACTAGCTGATAATTAAACTCCGGATGTTGCCGTGCAAACTGGCTTAAACCAAAGGCCAAGACTTCGGAATCAACCCCACCACTGTAAGCCAGTACTAACTTGCTGTCAGGCGCTAAGGATTGCGCAGCCAAAAAATCACAGATATGCGCGCTGAGATCGCCAGCAGTCAATGCTTCGTCAAACTTAGCCGACATAAGTTAACTTCATCTGTTTACACCTAAGACATTCACCAACATTAGAATAAAATTCTCACCTTGTTTGGCCCGAGGAGCGATTCGAGCGAGAGCATCAAGTCATCGGTCGGATTCACTCGCCAAGCATCGGCTAACCTAAACTGACCTTTGGCTTGAGCTTGAGTGTAATTGATCACCACAGGCACAGCGCCGTTACGCCACGGGCTTAGGGCTTGCTCGAAAGTGTCTAACGCCGATGGCGTTAACTCGCTGCCATCCATATCAATTTCCAGCGCTTTGGCAAAGTGGCTGCGCGCCTCACTGATATCTATAATGTTACGCGCCGTCATACGGTTGCCGCCGGCAAAATCATCGTAACTCACCTCACCTTCACAAATGAGGATGCGGTCTTTCTCCAGCAGATGATTAAACTTTTCAAAGGCTTCGGTAAACAACATGATTTCGAGACGTGCGCTCTTATCATCGAGCGTCAACAGACCCATTTTCGAGCCGCGTTTGGTCAGCATCACTCGCGTTGCCACCACTAAACCCGCAGCCTTAGCGGTTTTACCGCGTTCGGTGGGATGCACATCTTTCAAACGACCGGACGTGTAATGCTTAAGCTCTTTTAAATATTGATTGATCGGATGACCGGTCAAATACAAGCCTAGGGTTTCGCGCTCGCCTTCGAGCCAAATTTTATCTGGCCATGGGGTACATTCGACAAACTGCTGCTTACTGTCTTCGGGTTCACTGTTGAGCAAACCAAACATATCGTGTTGGCCAATCGCCTCGGCTTTGGCATGTTGATCGGCAGCGCGAATCGCTTCGGGCAAGGTTGCCATCATAGACGCACGATGCGGCCCTAGAGTATCGAGTGCACCCGCGCAGATCAGCTTTTCAATCACGCGCTTGTTGAGTTTTTTCAAATCGATACGGGCACAGAAATCGAATAAATCCACGAAAGGGCCATCTTTTCGCGCCTCTAAAATCGATTCAACTGGACCTTCACCCACGCCTTTAATGGCGCCAATGCCATAAACAATGCGCAAATCATCATCGACGGTAAATTTGAACAAGCCTTTGTTCACATCCGGAGGAATGAGCGGTAGTCCCATACGCTCGCATTCATCGACCAAGGTCACAATTTTATCTGTGTTGTCCATATCGGCCGACATTACCGCCGCCATAAACTGCGAAGGATAATGGGTTTTCAGCCATAAGGTCTGATAAGACACAAGCGCATAGGCGGCTGAGTGAGATTTGTTAAAACCGTAGCCGGCGAACTTTTCCACTAAGTCGAAGATCTTCATCGACAAGTCGCCGTCGACGCCGTTATTGATTGCGCCCTCTTTAAAGATACTGCGCTGCTTGGCCATCTCTTCGGGCTTTTTCTTACCCATAGCACGGCGCAACATGTCGGCGCCGCCAAGGGTGTAACCCGACAACACCTGTGCAATCTGCATCACTTGCTCTTGATACAGAATAATGCCGTAGGTCGGTGATAGCAGTTCTTTTAGTGATTCATGCTGGTACTGAGAATCGGGGTACGAGACTTCTTCGCGCCCATGCTTACGCTCGATAAAGTTATCTACCATGCCCGATTGCAAAGGCCCAGGGCGGAACAATGCCACCAGTGCGATCATGTCTTCAAAACAGTCGGGCTGCAGACGTTTAATCAAATCCTTCATACCGCGGGATTCCAACTGGAATACCGCCGTGGTTTCATATTTTTGCAACAAGCGGAAAGATGCCGCATCCGTTAACGGAATCGCTTCGATGCGCACCGGTGGGCGACCGTTTTTAACCTCGACCTTGTTCACCATCTCCAGTGCCCAGTCGATGATTGTCAAAGTACGTAAACCCAAAAAGTCGAATTTAACTAAACCTGCGGTTTCGACGTCGTTTTTATCGAATTGCGTTACTGGGTTTTTACCTTCAGCATCGCAATAGAGTGGCGCAAAATCGGTAATTTTTGTTGGTGCAATCACCACACCACCCGCGTGTTTACCCGCGTTACGCGTCACACCTTCGAGCTTGCGACACATGTCGATCAGATCTTTTACGTCTTCATCGGCATCATAGGATTCTTGCAGGGCTGGCTCGACCTCAAACGCTTTTGCCAGCGTCATCCCAGGTTCTGGTGGAATGAGTTTAGAAATTCGGTCAACGAAGCCATAGGGATGACCCAGCACACGGCCAACGTCTCGAATAACCGCTTTTGCCGCCATAGTTCCGAAGGTGATGATTTGCGATACCGCTTCGCGGCCGTACAATTCGGCCACATGGTCGATCACTTCATCACGTCTATCCATGCAAAAGTCGACGTCAAAGTCGGGCATAGAAACCCGCTCAGGGTTGAGGAATCGCTCGAACAGTAAGTCAAATTCTAATGGGTCTAAGTCGGTAATCTTAAGCGCATAGGCCACGAGTGAACCCGCGCCCGAGCCACGACCAGGCCCTACTGGAATACCGTTATCTTTACCCCATTGGATGAACTCCATCACGATCAAGAAGTAACCGGGGAACCCCATCTGGTTGATCACTTTAAGTTCAATGTCGAGGCGCTCATCGTATTCGCCGCGTTTCTCGGCGCGCACCTCAGGATCAGGGAACAAAAACTCGAGCCGCTCTTCAAGACCCTTCTTCGAACAATCGACCAGAAAGTCTTCAATGGACATATCGCCCGTCGGGAAGTTGGGCAGGAAATATTCGTATAAACGGATCGTTACATTACAGCGTTTAGCGATTTCGACACTGTTCGACAACGCCGCAGGAATGTCGGCGAATAGTTCACACATTTCCTCTTCGCTACGCAAATACTGCTGTTCACTGTATTTTTTAGGTCGACGAGGGTCTGCAAGGGTAAAGCCATCGTGAATTGCCACCCGAATTTCGTGGGCATCAAAATCTTCGGGTTTAAGAAACACCACCTGATTAGTAGCCACCACAGGGATGCCCTTCTCCTGCGCTAAGGCCACAGCCATATGCAGATAACGCTCTTCATCGGGGCGACCTGTGCGGATAAGTTCGAGGAAATAACGGTCAGTGAAATGGGTCTGATAAAAGTCGCATAAAGATTCGACTTGTGTGCCATTGCCCTTGAGCAGAGCCTTACCCAGATCGCCTTCTTTGGCGCCCGATAACAGCAAAATGCCTTCGTTATAAGTGAGTAACCACTCTTGGTCTATCACTACACGGCCGGCCACTTGGCCACGCAAATAGGCTTGACTGATGATTTGGGTCAGATTCTGATAACCGACATTGTTCATCGCAATGATGGTTAAGGCGCATAATTCACCGTCAAATCCAGGCACTTGCATCCAAAAATCGGCACCAATAATCGGCTTGATCCCCGCACCATGGCAACCACTGTAAAACTTCACCAAACCACAAAAGTTATTTTGGTCAGTCAAGGCGACAGCCGCCATTCCCTGCGCTTCCACCTGCGCCAAAATAGGCTTGACCTTGGCCACGCCATCGGTCATAGAGAAGTCACTGTGGACACGAAGATGCACAAAACGAGGATCGGACATAATTAGGATTATCTTTGAATAGCAGGTTAACAATAACTAGAAAGCAGACTAACAAAGTCACGCAGCCAGAGCCAGTGACTTTGCTGGATAACGGGAACTTATACCCAAACAACCTCAAGATACCTATTTCGGCTTGTTTGGGTCAAATGCTAAAAATCAGCGCTTACAGTCCCAGTAATGCCTTGACGGGTTTGAAACTTTTACGATATTGGTCAAATACCCCATGTTCGGCGATGGCCTCAAAATGCGCCTTAGTCGGATAGCCCTTATGCTTAGCAAAACCGTATTGCGGATAAGCAGCATCGAGCACATCCATCTCACGATCCCGCGTCACTTTGGCGATAATCGATGCGGCACTAATACTGGCAATTAAACCATCACCTTTAATGATACTGTGACTGGTAAGTGAGACGCCATTATGGGCAACAAATGCCGGACTGCGATTGCCATCGACTAACACCAACGCAGGCGCAATTTTAAGCCCTGCAACCGCGCGCTGCATTGCCAACATAGTGGCATGCAAGATATTAAGCGTATCGATTTCAACAGGACTTGCGCGGCCCACGTGATAACACAGGGCTTTTTCACAAATCTCATCAAACAAAGCTTCGCGGCGCTTCTCACTGAGTTTCTTGGAATCATTCAGACCACTGATGGGCTTGTTTGGATCTAAAATCACAGCCGCAGTCACTACATCGCCGACTAATGGCCCACGGCCGACTTCATCCACACCAGCAATTAATCCCGTCGAAAAGGCCAGCAAATCGGCGTCGGTTAAACTTTTAAAAGTTGCCACTAGTTAGCCTCCAGTGATTTAGCATGACTTGGTTTAGGCTCAACCAGTGCCATTACCGCTTCAGCGGCTTTTAAGCTCGCATCACGGCGTAACACTTGGTGCAGGGCATCAAACTCAGCTTTGAGCGGCGTAAAATCTCGATTTAACTCGACTGTGACCGCCGCAGCTATTTTCTCTGGCGTGCAATCTTCTTGAATGAGCTCAGGGACGAGATCTTTTCCAGCCAGTAGATTCGGTAAAGAAAAACGCTCGACCTGCATCATGCGCTTAGCAATCCAATAGGTCATAGGGCTAACACGATAAGCCACCACCATTGGACGCTTGACCAACATGGCTTCTAACGTCGCGGTGCCAGATGCTAATAAAATGCCATCGGCAGCCGCCATGACTTCGCGCGACTGACCTTCGACCATATGAATTTCGAGATCCGGTGCAAAATCCTTCAGCGCTTGCTCAAATTGCTCACGGCGTTTTTGATTGACCAGTGGCGTCACAAAACGTATATCAGGGAAGTTCTGTTTAATCAGTAAAGCCGCCTTTACGAAAGGCTCGGCCAATTGCTTTAACTCGCCACCACGGGATCCCGGTAGAATCGCTAAATATTCTGCATCGGCATCGAGTTCAAGTAACTGGCGCGCCGCCGCTTTATCGCTTCGCAACGGAATATCATCCGCTAAGGTATGACCCACAAAGGTACAAGGTACTTGATGCTTGTCATAAAAAGCTTTCTCAAATGGCAATAGCGACAACACCATATGGGTCGCCTTCGCGATTTTGAATATACGTTTTGGGCGCCATGCCCACACGGATGGGCTCACATAATGGACGGTTTTAATACCGCGCGCTTTGAGTTTAAGCTCGAGGCCTATATTAAAATCCGGTGCATCTATGCCAATAAAACAATCGGGCTTAAGCGCGGTGATCTCTCTAATCAAGGATGACCGCACTTTTAATAAGCGAGGTAGACGGGATAACACTTCAACGATTCCCATCACTGCGAGTTCTTCCATCGCAAACAGGGATTTGAAGCCTAGGGCTTCCATGCGGGGTCCACCGATACCGACAAAGCGCGCATCGGGATGGGTCTTTTGCAGCGCAGCCATTAAACCTGCACCTAAAATATCGCCTGAGAGTTCTCCGGCAACCATGGCAAACACTAATGGAGTTTTATTGCTCATAAACCAATCACGTCTCATGAATTAATGGCATTGGATGAAGAGGTAAACCGCACCTAAAATGCATCGTTCCAAGCCTACACTTATGTTAAGTTAATGATTCAATTAATGACTAAGCACATTTATGGTCGAATGCATTGATGAATAAACGCATTTTTAACGACTACGTCTACCACAAAAAAGGCTTAAACCAATAATACAAAAGGGCATAAAAATGCCCTTTTGTTGTCATGTGGTCATCAAGTTAGCGAATAATGCCGCGACTCGATGACTTTACAAACTCAAGCAGTAATTTGACTCGCTCATCGTTCTGCGCATCTTCAGCTAATGCTTCAATCGCTTCTTCTACCGTTAAACTGCTACGGTATAAGGTTTTATAAGCACGACGCACGGCTAACTGGCTTTCTTTAGAAAAACCGCGACGCTTCATACCTTCGCTGTTTAAGCCACGAGGCACTGTCGGTTGACCCGCTGCCATCACAAAGGGAGGCACATCCTGCAGTACTAAAGAACAACCAGCAGTAAATGCATGGGCACCAATATGCACAAACTGATGCACACCTGTCATACCGCCTAAAATCGCCCAGTCACCGACGTGCACGTGACCTGCAATAGATGCGTTATTCGCCATGATGACATTATCGCCGACCACACAGTCATGGGCGATATGCACATAGTTCATCAACAGGTTATTCGACCCAATACGGGTTTCACTGTTATCTTGAACTGTACCGCGGTGAATGGTCACATTTTCACGGATCACATTATTGTCACCAATGATCAGTCGTGTCGGCTCGCCAGCGTACTTTTTGTCTTGGCATTCTTCACCAACGGAGGCGAATTGAAAAATACGATTCCCTTTGCCGATAATCGTTGGGCCTTTGACCACCACATGGGAACTCAACCAACAATCATCACCAATTTCGACGCCCGCACCGATATAGGTCCAAGGGCCAATAGTGACGTTATTGCCAATTTTTGCATCGGGATGCACAAACGCTAATGTATCTATCACTGACTAATCTCTCTGCGGGCACACATGATTTCAGCGGAACAAACCACTTCACCATCCACTTTGGCCTCACCGTAGAAAACGCCAATCCCGCGGCGCTCTTTAATCATTTTGACATCAAAATGAATTTGATCTCCTGGCTCAACCACACGTCTAAAACGCGCATTATCGATACCAGCAAAGTAATACAACACACCTGGTGGTGGTACATCACTACTCATCGTTTTAAAGGCTAACAGGCCAGTTGCCTGTGCCATCGCTTCTAAAATAAGCACACCTGGCATCACAGGTTGTATCGGGAAATGTCCCTGAAAAAATGGCTCATTTATTGAAACGTTTTTGATCGCCTGCAGACTAACACCAGGAGTGTAATCAAGCACACGATCGATCAATAGGAATGGATATCTATGGGGTAGATATTTAAGTATTTCTTTAATATCCATAGTGTTCATTTGATTAGACACGAACCGAGTTCCTCAAATTGCCTTGGGGCAATTAATCTGGTGTTTTTAAATTTTTTTCCAACGTTTTAACACGCTGGAACAGTTCATCTAACTGACGGAAACGAACTGTATTTTTACGCCAAAGTTTATTGTCCATTGCCACGGTGGCAGAAGAGTATAAGCCAGGCTCACGCATATTAGTGGTGATATTGGTAGCACCAGACACATGCACACCATCGGCTATGCTCAAATGACCTGCGATGGCACAGCTACCACCAATAATACAATATTTACCAATAGTGACACTGCCAGCAACAGTAGTACTGCCTGCAATAGCAGTATTTTCGCCGATTATATCGTTATGGGCAATTTGCACTTGGTTATCAATAATCACACCGTCGTGGATCTCTGTATGGCCTAATGCCCCACGATCTACCGTTGAATTAGCACCAATCTCAACCCGATCGCCAATACGCACGCCACCTGTCTGCGGAATTTTAATCCACTGACCACGTTCGTTAGCATAACCAAAACCATCTGAGCCTAATACGGCACCCGAATGGATAATACAATCCTGCCCTAAATGCACATCGTGATAGACGGTGACATTAGCCCACAAACGTGTTTTTGAGCCAATAACCACATCTTGTCCCAGCACAACACCGGCACCAATCTGCACATTTTCACCTAAAATGACGTTCGCACCAATCACAGCATTCGCGCCAATAGCGACACCTTCCCCTAAATGGGCTGAAGGATCAATTTGAGCCGAAGGATGGATGCCCACCGCCGCTTTGGGTGTCGTGTCCAAATACTGAGCAACACGGGCAAAACCGACATATGGATCTTTTACAATTAACGCAGTACCTTGATAATCCTGCGCATCTTTAGCTGACAATAACACCGCACTCGCTTGAGTTGCCTCAAGCTGAGAGCGGTATTTACTGTTGGCTAAAAAAGAGATCTGACCCGCCTTGGCATTTTCTAAGGTCGCCACACTATTAATAATTAGCGTTTCGTCGCCTTGGATATCACCGTCTAATAACAGGCATAGCTCTTTTAAAGTCACACTATTCATCTATTACTTGCCTTTGCTTAAGGCTTCAACCACTTTGCCACTGATGTCAGCGTTAGGCTTAACATAAATGACAGCACCACGTTGTAATACCAAATCATATTGGTCTTTTTCAGCGATAGTGTTGATGGCTTTTTGCACTTTAACTAACAGTTTATTTTGCTCTTCACCTTGGCGACGACGTAGGTCTTCATCCAATGCTTTGCCTTTTAACTGATATTCAGATTTTAGCGATTCCATTTTACGAACCAGCTCAGTTTTTTGTGCATCGTTCATTAACGCACCGTCACGTTGCTGCTTCTCCATCAGAGAACGCATTTCTTCTTGCATTTTTTGGACATCAGCTACGCGATCACCAAACTCTTTCTTCAGAGATTGGGAGATCTGTTCACGTTGTGGGAGCTGTTCAAACACAGCGCCCATATCCACTACGGCAATTTTCTCAGCATGTGCCACTAACGGCGCGCCTAACAAAACTAACGTCATCAGCGCGCAATTTACCATCTTGTTCAAAATAAACTCCTTGTTACCTTGTTATTGTCAGCAAAACTTGCCGAGTGTATGCCTTTTAAAAAGTTTTGCCAATATTGAAAGAGAAGATCTCCGTTTGGTCACCTTCATATTCTTTAAGCGGCCACGCCAAGCTGAACACCATAGGTCCCATAGGTGATAACCATTGCACACTCAAGCCCCAAGAGGCGCGCAGGCGAGCTGGATCACTATAGTCTTGTAACTTAGCAAACTCGTCCGCCGGAAGTGTTTGATATGACTCGTAATCAAACTCAGTATCCCAGACGTTACCCGCATCGACGAAGAAGCTAGTACGAACTGAGTTAGTGTAAGCCTCATCCAAAAATGGGGTTGGTACAATCAACTCCATACTTGCCGTTGCAAGGGCATTACCACCGATAGAGCGGCCAGAACTGACTTGGATACTATTAGGATCGCCAGGCAAGCTACAGCCATCGCCCGATGGATCCGGTGCACACGGTTCACTACCTCGATAGAGATAGAATGAACGAGGGCCTACAGAGTTAGACTTAAAGCCACGTAGCGAGCTACTACCACCTGAGTAATAGTTTTCCCAGAAAGGCAGAATTTGGTCATTATCATTAAATTGACCATAACCGTTACCATAACCTAATCGACCACGGGCCAAGAGCACAACGCTCTGACTGCGGTTAACAGGGAAATAGTAGTTAGTGTCAAAGTCTGTCTTAAAATACTGTAAATCAGACCCTGGCGAAGTCATTTTGCCGTTCAGACGCTGAGAAGAGCCGTCTGTTGGGAAAGTGCCACGGTTCAAGGTGCTACGATACCAGCCCAGGCTGAGTTCGAAGTTATCGAAACTTAAGTCCGCGTTTGGATCGTCATCACGATAGATGTTATAGAAACGCAGTGCCTGCTCATAAGCTGAGATCTCAGAGATCGTGTTGTGACGATAGCCAATACCACCATTGATACGGTTGTATTCGTTAATCGGGAAACCCGAGTTAAGTGCCACACCATACGAACTGTTTTTATAGCGTTCTAAGTTAGCTTCATTGGCGTCAAACTCACTCCAATAAACGCTCCCGCCTAAACTCACACCGTCTTTTGTCCAGTACGGATCGGTATAGGATAAGTTAACGTTTTTAGAGTACTTGTTGGTGCTCAAGCTAATACCCGCTTGATTACCTGTACCTAAGAAGTTGTTTTGTTGTACACCAAACTGCAAGCTCAGGCCTGATTCAGTACCATAACCGACACCCGCGTTAAATGAGCCCGATGGCTGCTCTTTCACTTTAACCGCAACATCAACTAAGTCATCGGTACCCGGCACTTGAATGGTTTCAGTGTCAACGGTTTCGAAGAAGCCCAAACGGTTAAGACGCGCTTTAGATTGCTCAACTTGCGCTGAGTTTAACCAAGCGCCTTCCATCTGACGCAGCTCACGGCGCATCACTTCATCTTTAGTCACTGTGTTACCAGTGAAGTTAATCGCCCGTACGTAAACACGTTTACCCGGTTTAACATTGATGTTTAAGGTGACTTCTTTAGTCTTATCATCAATTTCAGGGTAGGTTTTCACTTCAGGGTAAGCATAACCGAAGCGGCCTAAATACTTGCTGTACATTTCTTCGGTGAAAGTCACATCACCGCCGTTGTACATATCACCCGCTTTGATTGGCAGAATTGATTTCATCAACTCTTCACGACCCATCAAATCACCCGTCAGGTTTACTTCTTTAACTTTATATTTCTCACCTTCGTCTACGTTGATGGTGATATATAAACCTTTACGGTCAGGCGTCATAGCCACTTGAGTCGAAGTGACTTCGAAGCGGATATAACCTTTATTGTGGTAATAGGTTTTGATGGTCTCGAGATCGGCCTGCAGCTTTTGCTTCTGATAACGGCGTTCGCCGAACAGATCCCACCAAGCCACATAATCTTTAAGTTCCAACATGCCGATCAGTTCAGCATCGGTGAACTCTTTGTTACCGACCACGTTAATTTGGCGGATTTCGGCCGCTAAACCTTCGGTAAACTTAAATTTCAGCTCAACCCGATTACGGGGTAAGTTAATCACTTGGGCTTCCACTTTCGCGCCGTATTTACCCACGCCGTAGTAGAAATCCTGCAGACCCTTTTCAATACCGGTCAACATAGTGCGATCGAGCGACTCACCGACTTTAACGCCAGAACCGTCCAGACTTTCCTGTAACTGTTCGTCTTTAATGTCTTTGTTGCCATCGAATGTCACCGCACTGATAGTTGGACGCTCAGTGACTTTCACCACTAATACGCCGCCATCTCGGCTCACGGAGACATTTTCAAAGTTAGTCGATGCATACAAGCTTTTAATCGCTTGCTGGATTCTTAACTGGTCAACAGTGTCACCTACTTTTACTGGTAAGCTTAACAAGGCAGCACCGAGTGCAACTCGTTGCAAACCTTCAACTTGGATGTCGGTCACTTCAAACGGTTGGAATGTATCAGCCAACACAGTCCCTGAAAACGACGCACCGACGAATAACATCGAGGCAAAAAGTTTATTCAATCTCATAGAGCACTTCTAATTATTAGTCTGTCCTTGCTCAGAGTCGGGCAAAATCATTGAAAAGCGCAACGCTCATCAACATCAGCAGTATTGCTGCCCCAAATCTGAATCCTATTTCCTGCACCTTTTCAGGTACAGGTTTACCAGTTATTACTTCAATAAAGTAATACAGCAGGTGTCCCCCATCGAGCACAGGTAAAGGCAGCAAGTTAATGATGCCTAAATTGACGCTGATGAGCGCGAGGAACCCGAGAAAATAGACCAAGCCATAGTTTGCACTACTGCCCGCACCCTGTGCGATCGAAATGGGTCCACTCAGGTTTTTCACCGACACATCGCCGGTAAATAATTTGCCAATCATCTTAAAGCTCACAGCAACAAGTTGCCATGTTTTATCCGCTGCGATGCCGAAAGAATCGATTGGTCCATATTCAAGTTGTAAACGCATATTGTCTGGCCATTGTGCTTGGGTTGGGCTCACCCCGAGCATACCTATCTCTTGGCCATCGGCATTTTTACTGCTTAAGGGTGTCACTGCCACATTAAACTGTTCGCCATTGCGACGCACAGTTAAACTCACAGGCACATTGGCAGAATGTTGAATAATGTCAACAAAAGCCTGCCAATCGGTATAATTTTTACCATTTATAGCAACTAAGGTGTCACCGACTTTTAGCTCACTATTCGCAGCGGCACTGTCAGGACTAATCGCAGCAATGGTGGGGACGATTTCGGGACGATAAATCCCTAACCCTAATGCCGTAATCGGGGATTCTTTTTCAGGGTCAAAACGCCAATTACGCGTATCTAAGGTGTAAGACCGCGCACTAGAATCCAAACCTTGCAAACCATTCAATGGCGTTAGCGATACACTCAGACTTTCATCACCTATATGGCCGACTAAAGCTAAATTCACTTCTTCCCAGTTACGCACAGCCTGACCGGAAATGGCCGTTATTTGCATTGGCTCTGTGATTTGAATTTGCGCAGCAGCAGTTCCGGGTATCGTCGAGGTGATCACAGGCTTAAGTGATGGCACACCAATCAAATACATAAAATACAGAGCAACGATGGCAAAAATAAAGTTAGCAATTGGACCTGCGGCCACAATCGCAATACGTTGCCATACGGTTTTACGATTGAACGCTTGATCTTTTAATTCATCGGGAACGTCTTCAACACGCTCATCGAGCATTTTGACATAGCCGCCAAGGGGGATCATGGCTAACACATATTCAGTGCCGTCTTTACCAACACGGCGCCAAATAGCCTTACCAAAACCAATGGAGAAACGTTCGACTTTCACGCCACAACGTCGCGCGATATAGAAATGGCCGTATTCGTGGGCAGTAATTAACAGACCCAGTGCAACGATGAAAGAACCTAAGTTCCATAAAAAATCTAACATCCCACTCCTTACGTTATAAATTTAATCACTCAGCTATTGCTAAGCGATGCTTGCTAATGTCTCACGCGCATAGACGCGGGTTTGCGCATCTAAGGCTAAAATATCTTCTATGCTGCCCATAGGACGTTTAGGCACAGTGACTAAACAAGCTTCATTCACTTTTGCAATTTGCGTAAAACCAATTTGCCCCTGCAAGAATGCTTCAACAGCGACCTCATTGGCAGCATTTAATACGGTTGTTGCCTCTTGGCCTTGGGCACACGCCTCCATAGCCAAAGCCAAACAAGGGAAACGTTCAAAATCAGGTTCATAAAAGCTTAACTGTCCGACTTTGAAAAAATCTAAAGGTTCAACGCCCGAATGAATTCTTTGCGGATAAGCCATGCAATGGGCAATCGGTGTGCGCATATCTGGGTTACCCATTTGGGCGATAACCGAACCATCACGGTACTGCACCATAGAGTGGATCACGCTTTGCGGATGAATAACCACTTTAAGTTGCTCAGCCTGAGTATTAAACAACCACCGCGCCTCAATGAACTCTAAACCCTTATTCATCATAGTGGCGGAGTCAACAGAGATTTTAGGTCCCATGGACCAATTAGGGTGTTTACAGGCTTGGGCAGGCGTCATGGCCGCAAGTGTCGCAAGATCCGACCGCAGGAAAGGCCCGCCAGAACCGGTTAACAAAATATGGGATATACCCGACGCAGCTAAATCGCAACGGCCGAGGTTAGCTTGCACTTCTAGGGGTAAACATTGAAAGATAGCATTATGCTCACTGTCCACGGGCAAGAGCACAGCACCAGAGCGCTTAGTCGCCTCAATAAACAACTCACCCGACATGACTAAAGCTTCTTTATTGGCCAGTAATACTCGCTTTCCCGCCTTCACGGCTTCAAGGGTTGGTACTAGCCCTGCCGCCCCGACAATCGCTGCCATTACAGTATCCACATCGGCAGCCGTCACTAAACCGAGTAAATCGTTCATGCCAGTAGTGACTTGGATATTGAGCGCAGCGGGTAAAACGGCGCGTAACTGTTTCGCAGCCTCTTCATCCACCATATGCGCAACTTTCGGTTTATGGGCTACACACAAAGCCAGCATCTTATCAACGCTCGCATTGGCAACCAATCCGTAGATGCTATAAGCCAATGGATTAGCCGAAATCACGCTTAAGGTACTAGCACCAATTGAACCGGTAGCACCCAAAATCACCATATTTTGCATAGCGTTACATCCAGAATGCAATGTAGATCAGGGTAAACACCGGCAAGGCTGCAGTCAGGCTGTCGATGCGGTCGAGCACGCCGCCGTGACCGGGCAAAATAGTGCCAGAATCTTTAATACAGGCCGCACGCTTAAACATACTCTCAGATAAATCGCCCAGCGCTGACACTAAAGCAACAAATAAGGTCACTGCCACAACTAAACCCAGTTCTTGCTCTGGCGAATAATACATAACACCTGCAACCACGAGCATAGTCGTCACTAAACCACCAACTAGGCCTTCCAAGGTTTTAGCAGGGCTCACTGCAGGCATCAGTTTCGTTTTACCTATCGCTTTACCGACGAAGTAAGCCCCAGAATCTGCGGCCCACACAATCAACATCACTAACAGTACTAATACTGGGCCGTAATAGGGTGAAGTTTGTGAGCTAATGGATTTGAGCGCGATAAGAGCAACAAAGCAAGGCACTAAGGTTAACTGTCCAAACATGGACTTAAACATAGGATTCTTTTGCCAGAACTTAGCGCTTTTAGGATAAGTTACCACTAATAATAGTGATGCTAACCACCAGAATGCACCAATATAGAGAATGGCCAAATAGATAGGATGTAACTGGTGGCTTAACCAAACTGCATCAATTGGCACAATCAGATTAATTGCCACCAATAGAATGCCGACTGTGAAGGTAAAGCTCCACTGAGTGACATCACACTGATTATCGATAATTCTTCCCCATTCCTTTGCTGCAATAAGGAAGACGGCAACTAAGGCCCAGGCGAAGTAGCTGGCAGGGAGCAAAAATATCGCCCCCAAAACTAATGGAACTAACCAAGTTGCTGTTATTATTCGTTGTTTTAGCAAAAAAAATCCCTCATGAGGTTTTACAATGCACGCATCTCATCAATCTGACTTCCAGTCAGACCAAAACGGCGCTGGCGACTTGCAAAAATGGCTATCGCTTCATGAAAAGCCTGTTCATCGAAATCAGGCCAAAGGGTGTCGGTAAACACCAATTCTGCATAGGCCGCCTGCCACAGCACAAAATTGCTGATGCGACAGTCCCCGCCCGTGCGGATCATTAAATCAACTTCACTCTGATTTTGCATGCACAAATGTGCACTTAAGGCTTCTTCGGTGAACTGACTGCTGGTCATTTCGCCAGTTTCGACCTTTTCCGCTAATTTTTGTGCTGCTTGAAGTATGTCCCAACGGCCACCATAGTTAGCCGCAACATTCAGAACCAAGCCAGTATTGCGAGATGTCTTCTCTTGAGCAGCAGCAATTTGCTTCTGTAATCGCGCCGAAAAGCGGCTGATATCGCCAATAATGTTGAGCTTAACCTGATTCTTATCCAGCAATTTAATTTCGCGCTGTAATACGGTAAAAAACAACTCCATCAGCAAGCTGACTTCTTTATCGGGTCTACGCCAATTCTCGCTAGAAAATGCAAATAAGGTTAGCGATTCAATGCCTAATTGGCTTGCCGTGCTTACGGCTCTTCTAACGGCCTTAACACCAGCCTTATGTCCCATCACTCGTGGTTTACCTTGGGTTTGTGCCCAACGCCCATTGCCATCCATGATAATAGCAACATGCTTAGGTAACGACTGTTTCACGAGTTCGGGCAATTGTCCCGGCAAGGTCGTTTGAGTGTATAAATCACTCTCACTCGTCCTAGGGTGCGGATCAAGTTCCACTGTGGATGACATCTAATACAGCCCTTTAAAATAGACAAACGCCGTGTAGTATACCCCTACACGGCGCATCAACTCTAGCTTATCGAACTGAGATTAGACTTCCATCAACTCAATTTCTTTGGCCGCTAAAATCTCATCGACCTTTTTAATGTGAGCATCGGTGAACTTTTGCACTTCTTCTTCACTGCGACGCACATCATCTTCAGTACAAGCTTTGGCTTTTTCAAGCTTTTTCACTTCAGAAATCGCATCACGACGTACGTTACGGATAGCAATACGACCGTTTTCAGCTTCGTTACGCACCACTTTGATGAAGTCTTTACGACGTTCTTCAGTCAGCGCGGGTAATGGAATACGTAATGTCGCGCCAGCTGACATAGGGTTCAGACCTAAATCAGAGCTCATAATAGCCTTTTCAACGGCTTGGATAGCACTACGGTCAAACACCGTCACAGACAGAGTGCGTGAATCTTCAACGCCCACGTTAGCCACTTGGTTTAGTGGCGTCATAGTGCCGTAGTAAGAGACTTGAATGGAATCCAGCAGGCTTGGGTGGGCACGACCGGTACGCACTTTTGCCATTTGGTTTTTAGTCGCGTCAACGCATTTACCCATACGCTCTTGCGCATCTTTCTTAATGTTCTCAATCACGTTAAATGTCCTTCTTGGTCATTAAATAACTTTTTTCGCTCTGATCAGCGTGCCTTCTTCTTCACCCATGATAACGCGGCGTAGAGCGCCAGGTTTATTCATGTTGAAGACTAAAATAGGCATGTCGTGATCACGCGCCATAGTAAAGGCGGCTAAGTCCATTACTTTTAATTCTTTTTCCAGAATTTCCGCATAAGTCACTTCATCATACTTAACGGCATCAGGGTTCTTCATTGGGTCTTCGGAGTATACACCGTCGACTTTAGTGCCTTTCAATACGACTTCAGCTTCGATTTCAATGCCGCGTAAACAGGCCGCAGAATCGGTCGTGCAGAAAGGATTACCTGTACCGGCAGCAAAAATAACCACTCGGCCAGATTTTAGCAAGCTGATCGCTTCAGCCCAATTGTAATCATCACACACACCCTTTAACGGGATAGCTGACATCAGACGAGCATTAACATAGGCACGGTGCAGGGCGTCTCGCATTGCCAAGCCGTTCATAACCGTTGCCAGCATACCCATGTGATCGCCCACCACACGGTTCATGCCTGCTTTTGCTAGGCCTTCACCGCGAAACAGATTACCACCACCAATAACCACACCCACCTGAATACCCAGCTCAACCAGCTCTTTCACTTCCTGAGCCATGCGATCTAATACTTTAGGGTCGATGCCGAAGCCTTCGTCGCCCATCAGTGCTTCGCCACTTAATTTAAGAAGAATGCGTCTAAATGCGGGTTTTGGATTGGTGCTCATAATTTTTATCCTGGTCATAACAAGACCGCAGCTATTGCCGCGGTCTTGGGGGTATTTAGCGTTGGCGATTAAGCCTTTTTAGAAGCAGCGATTTGAGCAGCAACTTCAGCCGCGAAATCTTCTTCTTTCTTCTCAATACCTTCACCCACTTCTAAACGAATGAAGTTAGTGACTTTAGCGCCTTTCTCTTTCAGAATTTCGCCAACAGTTTTCTTTGGTTCCATGATGTAAGCTTGACCAGTCAAAGAGATCTCACCGGTGAACTTCTTCATACGACCAAGAACCATCTTCTCAGCGATCTCTGCCGATTTGCCTTCGTTCATTGACATTTCGATTTGCAGAGCTTGTTCTCTTGCAACGATTTCTGCAGGAACATCTTCTGGGTTCACGTATTCAGGCTTAGAAGCAGCAACGTGCATTGCGATGTGCTTTAAGGTTTCTTCGTCAGCTTCACCGGCAACAACAACGCCAATGCGCTCACCGTGACGGTATGAAGATAAGTTTGCACCATCGATGTACTCAACACGACGAATGTTGATGTTTTCACCGATTTTAGTTACCAATGCAACGCGTGCATCTTCGAACTGTGCTTTTAAATCTTCAAGAGTCACTTTAGATGCAGCAGCGGCATCTAATACTGCGTTCGCGAATGCTAAGAAGTTTGAATCTTTAGCAACGAAGTCAGTTTGACAGTTAACTTCTAATAGCGCAGCGAAACCTTCGCCATTCTTGATCAAAATTGTACCGTCAGCAGCGATGTTACCCGCTTTTTTAGCAGCTTTAGCAGCGCCAGACTTACGCATGTTGTCAATTGCTAACTCCATGTCGCCGTTAGCTTCTGTCAGAGCGTTTTTACAATCCATCATGCCTGCGCCAGTACGGTCGCGCAGTTCTTTAACTTGGGCAGCAGTAATTGCCATTGTTAAATCCTCTATAAAAAATCGACTAATTTGCAGATATAAAACAGGGGCCGAATGGCCCCTGTTAACCAATCAAAAATCTTGGTTAATAAGGGTGATGATAATCATCCCGCCTTATTATTATTCGGCTTCTACGAAACCGTCTTGCTCAGCTTGAACAGCCAAATCTTGACCACGGCCAGCTTTTGCAGCAGCAGCAACAGAAGAAGTGTACAGGCGGATAGCACGCATAGCGTCGTCGTTACCAGGAACGATGTAGTTAACACCATCTGGCGCAGAGTTAGTATCAACAACTGCAACAACAGGGATACCCAGGTTGTTAGCTTCTTTAATAGCGATATGCTCATGGTCAGCACCAATGACGAATAATACGTCTGGCAGGCCGCCCATGTTTTTAATACCACCTAAAGATTTTTCCAGCTTTTCAAGCTCACGAGTACGCATCAGCGCTTCTTTCTTGGTCAGCTTGTCGAAAGTACCATCTACTGATTGGCTTTCCAGTTCTTTCAGACGTTTGATTGACTGACGAACGGTTTTCCAGTTTGTCAGCATACCGCCTAACCAGCGGTGATCAACATAGTACTGGTCACAAGACAGAGCAGCTTCTTTGATCGCTTCGCCAGCAGCACGTTTAGTACCAACGAATAATACTTTACCTTTCTTTGAAGCTACGTTGCTGATGAAAGCTAGCGCTTCATTGAACATTGGCACAGTATGCTCAAGGTTGATGATGTGAACACCGTTGCGAGCACCGAAAATGAATGGCTTCATTTTGGGGTTCCAGTAACGGGTTTGGTGACCGAAGTGGACACCGGCCTGAAGCATATCGCGCATTGAAACTGTAGTCATTTCTATTACCTTAAAATTTAGGGGGTTAGACCTCCACGTATCCCATGTCTTCGACCCCTTATATAACAACTGAGGGCACCCCGAAGAATGTGTCGACACGTGTGTGATTTAGTATTTAGACAAATAGCCATGTATAATGGCCGCCATCTTTAGTCTTGCAAGTATCAAAGCAGCGCAAAAGCTGGCTTGGACAATTCATCAAGACTTAAACATAACGGCGCGCTTTATACCATAAATAGCCCTAAAGCACAAATTTTTGCATTAGGTTGCGTGGCCAACAGACATTAAAGACACAAGAGAAAACGCAATGAGTATAGTCATCAAGACCGCTGAAGAAATTGAAAAAATGCGTGCTGCGGGCAAACTAGCCGCACAGGTATTAGAAATGATCGCGCCGCATGTTAAACCGGGCGTGACCACCAATGAGCTCAATGACCTCTGCGCCAAATATACCGAAGAGCAAGGTGCGATTTCGGCGCCGCTTAACTACCATGGTTTTCCTAAATCCATTTGTACTTCTGTAAACCATGTGATTTGCCACGGCATTCCAAACGACAACCCACCATTGAAAGAAGGCGATATCCTCAATATCGACATCACAGTGATTAAAGACGGTTATCACGGCGATACCTCGATGATGTTTTTAATCGGTGAAGTGAGCGCGAAGGACAAACGTCTGTGCCGCATCGCGCAAGAAAGCCTGTATTTAGCTATTCGTAAGGTTCGTCCAGGTTTAAAACTGGGTGAAATAGGCAATACTATCGAAAAATTCATCAAAGCAAGTAAAACAGGCCTTGAGAAATATTCCATCGTGCAAGATTATTGTGGCCACGGTATTGGCTCAGGTTTCCATGAAGAACCTCAAGTTATGCATTACCGTAACGGCGATAACACAGTATTACGCCCAGGCATGTGTTTCACCATTGAACCTATGATCAATGCCGGTCGCCACACGACCATACTCGATCGCGATGATAAGTGGACGGTAACGACCTCCGATGGTAAAAATTCAGCCCAGTGGGAACATACCTTACTGGTGACTGAAAAAGGGGTTGAAGTACTTACCCTGCGTGAGGATGAGGATTTCCCACGTATCATCAATCACGAGCGATAGGCCACACTAACAAGCATAAAAACAAGGGACTCGATGAATATAGCTCTGCTCGCTAAACAATCATTAATCGAACAGAATCAGATTCTTTTGGCCAGTTTTAAGGCTAAAACCCCGATTGAAGAGCTCGTCACGCAGCGCTGTCAATTTGTCGATGCCCTTGTCAAGCAAGCTTGGGAACAGCACGGTCTAAGGGAATATGATATTGCCTTGATTGCCGTGGGCGGCTATGGCCGTGGGGAGCTGCATCCCCACTCAGATGTCGACTTGCTGTTCCTGTTTAATGATATCTTGTCACCCGCCGCCGAAGCGGCACTCAGTCAGTTTATTGCCTTTCTGTGGGATGCCAATCTGGAAATCGGCCACAGTGTCCGTACGTTAAACGACACGATTATCCTCGGCCGTGAAGAAATCACCATAGCCACCAATCTGTTAGAGGCACGATTACTTGAAGGACCCGAATTTTTATTCGATCAACTTTATGATGCGATTCGTCAGAGTGACTTTTGGACTTCAAGCGATTTTTTTATCGCAAAACGGGATGAGCAAAATGCCCGCCATGCCAGAGCCAGTGCCTTCGATTTAGAACCCAATATCAAGAGTTGTCCCGGTGGTCTTAGGGATATTCAAACCATTGCTTGGGTAGCCATGCGTCACTTTGGCGCCGCTCGCCTCGAAGAATTAGTCCAATACGACTTTTTAGAGCCTGGTGAACTAGAAGAGCTGCTCGAATGCCAGCACTTTTTGTGGAAGATACGCTTTGCCCTGCACATGGTGGTCGGTCGCGATGAAAATCGCTTACTCTTTGATGTACAACGCCAAGTTGCCGAACTTATGGGGTATGAAGACGCCACCCAGCTTGCTGTTGAGCAAATGATGAAACGTTACTATCGCACGGTACGCCGAGTGATGGAGCTAAACGAAATGTTGCTGCAGCTGTTTAAACGGGCAACACTGGGCCACACAAAAGCTTTAGAAATTCAATCGATAGATAAACACTACCAGCGCCGCGGCACTTTTATTGAAGCGCTAAGCGATGATCTGTTCGATAGCGGCGAAGAAATTGTGCGGCTATTTTTGTTGGTCGCTAAAAACTCCAACATCAAAGGCATTTACGCGCCAACACTGCGTTCACTGCGCCGTGCAAGACGCGCCCAGCCGCAAGCCTTGCAAGAAAACCCGCTTTGCCGCCAAGCCTTTATGGAAATTTTGCGCCATCCTCGCGGCATTGTTGCCTTGTCTTTAATGCACAAACACGGCGTGTTATCGGCCTATTTACCGGCATGGCGAAATATTGAAGGTCAGATGCAGTTTGACCTGTTCCACGCCTACACAGTCGATGAACATACCCACAGATTGCTGCTCAATATTGAGCGTTTTTCTCAAGCCGAACAAAAAGAAGAATTTCCCTTAGGCTCGATTCTCATCAACCAACTGCCTAAAAAAGGTTTACTCGTATTAGGCGCTATCTTCCACGATATCGCCAAAGGTCGCGGTGGCGATCACAGTAAACTGGGCAGCAGCGATGCCCTCGCCTTTTGTAAGCTGCATGGATTAAATGATCACGATGGCCGTCTAGTCGCTTGGCTGGTTGAAAATCATCTGGTGATGTCTGTCACCGCCCAGCGCCGTGATATTTCCGATCCCGATGTGGTGGCCGACTTTGCCAATAAAGTCCGCGATGCCGTGCATTTAAGCTATCTGTACTGCTTAACGGTCGCTGATATCTGCGCCACCAACGAAAAAACCTGGAACAACTGGAAAGGCTCACTGCTACGCGACTTGTACTTTTCGACCCAAAGAGTGCTCGCCCGCGGTAAAGAAAAACCCGTCGATATTCGTGCCAGAGTGCGTGAATACCAAGCCAAGGCGAAAAAAGAACTGCTGCGCCGCGGATTGAAAGAGAAAGATCTCGATGCCCTGTGGCAACGTTTTAAGGCCGATTACTTTTTACGCCACCAGCCAAATCAAGTCGCGTGGCACGCCGAAGCGATTTTAAAGCACAAACAACAGGATGAGCCCTTAGTCTTAGTGTCCAAACACACCACCCGTGGTGGTACTGAGCTATTTGTCTATTGCCAAGACAGACCTAAATTGTTCGCAACTGTGATGGCGGTACTCGACAATAAAAATATCAACGTCCATGATGCCAACATCATGACCTCAAAAGACAATTATGCCCTCGATACCTTTGTGATCTTAGAGCAGGATGGTGAGCCCGTTAGCCAGCTTTCACGCATCCAAAGTATCCGTAAGGCGCTTGAGAAAGCCCTGTCGAGCGACAGTCCAAAACTGCCGCGCTTTAGAAAACTATCGCGCAAGATGAAACCTTTTAATGTGCCGACACAAGTGAGTTTCCTCGAAAGCAGTCGTCATGGTACAAGTATGATGGAGCTTATCGCCTTAGATTCGCCAGGATTACTGGCAAAAGTCGGGGATATCTTTTACCGTTGCAACACAACATTACTCGCGGCCAAAATCACCACCATTGGTGAGCGAGCCGAAGACTTTTTTATGCTGCAGACTAATGATGGCTTGCAACTTAACGAAACCCAAGAGAATACCCTCAGGGATGCTTTAATCAGTGCCCTGAGTGCAAAGAATATCGAATCAGTTAATTAACGAGACCAGTGGGAGAAGTAAATGGAGGCTTTACGCCAACGTATTGAGGCGGCTTTTGAAGCGCGCGCCGACATCACACCAAGCACAGTTGACGCAGGTGTGCGCAGCGATGTGCAAAATGTCATCAATATGCTCGATAAAGGTGAAGTCCGTGTCGCCGAGAAAATCGACGGACAATGGCATGTGCACCAATGGCTGAAAAAGGCGGTATTACTGTCCTTCCGTATTTTCGATAACGTGGTTATCGATGGCGCCGAAACCAAATACTTCGACAAAGTGCCGTTAAAATTTGCCGAATATGATGAAGCCCGCTTTAAGGCGGAAGCCATTCGTGTAGTGCCTTCGGCAACAGTACGTAAAGGCTCATTTATCGGTAAAAATACCGTGTTGATGCCATCCTATGTGAACTTAGGCGCCTATGTTGATGAAGGCACTATGGTTGACACTTGGGCAACGGTTGGCTCATGTGCACAAATCGGTAAAAACGTGCATTTATCTGGCGGAGTGGGCATTGGTGGCGTACTTGAGCCATTGCAAGCGGGCCCAACTATCATCGAAGATAACTGCTTTATCGGTGCGCGTTCTGAGATTGTTGAAGGCGTTGTGGTTGAAGAAGGCTCAGTGATTTCTATGGGCGTGTATATCGGCCAAAGTACTCGAATTTATGATCGCGAAACCGGCGAAGTGCATTACGGTCGTGTGCCAGCAGGCTCTGTGGTTGTTTCTGGCAACTTACCATCAGCCTGTGGCAAGTACAGCCTCTATGCCGCTATTATCGTTAAGAAAGTCGATGCAAAAACCCGCAGTAAAGTGGGTATCAACGAATTACTGCGTATTGTTGATTAACAGTCACAGCATTTGTTCGATAACATGAGTTCCATAAAAAAGATGCCTAAGGGCATCTTTTTTATTGTCGGTAAAATTTAGCCTACGGTTGCGCTGTCATTATCAGGCTTAAAAATAAAGTGTTTAATAAGACACTTAAATCAAACGCTCTACTTCACGGAATGCATTTCTCGTCATTGCAATGGCCCGCCAGCCGATAATCCCCAATGGCTGCTGCGCTTTGTTCACCACCACAAGATATTCTGAGTCTAGTAAATTCAACTGCAGTAATGCATCTTCCGATGTGGCCACCTCACTGATAATAGGCACTGAATGCTCCATGATCTGATGGGCTTTTTTATGTAAAGATGCCCTATCCAGTTCACGCTCAGCCGCAGTGCCAAGTAATGGGCTAAACCAATGTTCCAGTAAGCGACTCGTGATCACCCCAAGTATCTTATGTTGCTCATCCAATACCACGGCCACCTTAGCATGGGCAGTCGTAAGTAAACGCTTAATATCAACTAACTCATGGTCGAGTGAAATCGTGACTAAAGGTTCAAGCGGCGCAGCGCCGATATGATCGCTAATACTCAACTCTCGATTAATCAAAATCGCTAAACAGGTTTCGACTATCTCAGGATCAAAAAGAGTCCCTTTGCCCGCACGCAATACTTCAGTCATTTTCTCCAGCCCTAACGATGGGCGATAAGGCCTGTGGGACAATATCGAATCGGCAACATCGGCGACGGCAATAATTTTTGCCTCATATAAAATCGCCTTATCCTTTAAGCCCGCGGGATAACCTGAGCCATCGAGCCGCTCATGATGCTGTAAAATCATCTCTTTAATGGGCCAAGGAAACTCCACATCCTCAATAATTTCAGCGCCATGGAGCGGATGGGTCTGTATTAATGCGTATTCTTCTTTTGAAAGTTTTGACGGTTTTGTCAAAATCTGTGATGGAATCGCTAACTTACCAATATCATGAACTAAGGCACCAATCTTCAGCCCTTCTAAACGCAGCGGGTCTAAACCTAATTTCTCACCAATCAAATAACTTAATTGCGCCACCGACTTTTGATGCCCTGCGGTATAGGCATCTTTCAGTTCTAATGCCTCAGAAATAGCACTAATAAGCTGGGTTAACGATTGAGATAATTGCTCTTTTTGCGCTTTAATGATTTTGGACTGCCTGGATACCGCGCGCAATGTGCGTGGTAGTTCAATGCTGTGCCATAAAATGCTGGCAAAAGTCAGTAATGATCTCGCATCATTACGACTATAAGGCTCGTTACGGTCAACCACACACAGCATGCCCACTAAGCGACTGCGAAATAAAATCGGTACCGCCAAGTAACGCCCTCCAAGTAGCAGTTTATCTAAGGGCAAATCCCCTAAGCGCCTTTGGGAATCGGTTTGATTTTGGATGATCGGCTTATAATCTCGCACACATTCGAGCCATACGCGGCTTTCAAGTTCTGACACTTGGGTATTATCTTCAACAAAATCGGCTTGATTCGCCTCTGCGTGGGGATACTCAGAACGCGCGGCGAGTGTGAGTGTTTTTAACTTTTCGTTATGCAACAGAATAAAGCCATATCGACTGCCAGTGAGTGACATCGCCTTAGAAACTGCGACTTTAAATACTTCTTCTTGGGAGGATTTAATCACATCTTCAATGTGTTGCAGCCAAGCATCGCTGGCTTGAATCGCTCGACGATAATCCGAGTGCAACTCCTTCATCTGCGGATCTTCAAAATTGATGTCGGATAGAATCAAGTACCATCCCATTTCAGGCAAAGAATGCAGCGCGAGATGCACACGTATGCCGCGATGATCTTGTAATTGAAAACCTATTTCTTGGCCGCGTCGCCTCACGATATCGGCGCATAGTTCAGCATTAAAAGCACTAAACAATTGGCTAATCGGTTGATTAATGATTTGCGCCGCAGAGCGTTTGCAACGGCTATAAAAGGCTTGGCTCATCCGTAGCACACAAAACTGCTCATCTAGCTGTGCCCAAGATAAATTCAAACTATCGGGCAAGTCTTTCATTCCAACGATAAGGCTTTGACGAGTTGACATCCAGCACTCCGACCTGTAATTCGAGCATGGGTAATACACTATACCGCTATGTTCACCCCAATGTGAGCACTATAAAATCTCCAATAAACATAATGATAGCTGATTTCATGACAGACACGGGTTAAAATAAACGCCGCTGAATGTCATGCCATTGCCACGACTCACCTACATCTTAGAAAACGATCGTTTTATTGCCGTACACGACCACTTGTTCGTTGAGCACTAATTGCAGCGCTTTACTCAATACACTCTTTTCAACATCGCGCCCAGCTCGCGCCATTTCTAAGGCACTATAACTGTGGTCGACGGGAATCACGTCTTGCTTGATGATCGGCCCTTCATCGAGGCAATTATTCACAAAATGCGCCGTCGCACCGATAATTTTCACCCCGCGCTCCCAGGCTTGGCGATAGGGTGCGGCGCCGATAAAAGCAGGTAAAAAAGAATGATGAATGTTGATGATACGATTAGGATATTGCGCCACAAAATCTGGAGTTAGCACCCGCATATACTTAGCCAACACCAGATAATCTGGCTCATATTGTGATACTGCGGCCAACAGTGCTTGCTCGTGTTGAATTCGGTCTAAGCCTTCGTGACTCACCAGATGAAAAGGGATGTTAAACTTCTCTGCCAATTCACGTAGTGCATCATGGTTACCCACCACAGCGGCAATCTCGACACTTAAACCACCATAATAAGCTTTCATTAACAAATCGCCTAAACAGTGCGCTTCCTTTGTAACTAACACCACAATGCGTTTTTTACCCGCGCTAACTAACGTCATATGATTTTGCGTAGGCAGTACGTCACGCAGATCCTGCAATAACAGTTCGCTGTTAAAAATGCCCTCTAATTCAGTTCGCATAAAGAAACGCCCTTGGGCATTATCCACAAACTCACTGTTTTTGATGATATTCAGTTTATGAGTAAAACAAACACTGGTGATTTTAGCGATGAGGCCTTGGGCATCAGCGCAATCCGTCAGTAAGATTTTACGTTCTATGGATGGCGAAGTATTACCGCGAGTTTCAGTCATTTGTTGCAAAGTTGGCTCTCCTATATTGTCTCTACATCGAGTTTGCCATAGCAAATCATGCTGAACAGTATGAAAACCCTATAATACGAAAATAAAAATGATATTTCAGAGGCTTGAATCAATAAAATGTAAAAATTAAGCAGTTAATTTTGTAAAAACACAATCCTAGCGCCGAGTATCTAAGTAACGCTGCAATACTTTACGCAGGGTTTCGGCCTTAGTGCCATAAACCACCTGCACACCTTTGCCCATAACGATCACGCCCTTAGCGCCCAACTGACTCAAACGCACCTTATTGACTAACTCGGGCTTGTGTACGCTCAAGCGTAACCGTGTCAAACAAGCATTAAGTTCAACGATATTTTCACGCCCGCCGAGCGCCGCAATAATCGCCCGTAAACTTTCTTTGGGTCCTTTACTGTCGTTATGCTCAAGCCTACCGGGAGTTTTCAAATTAAAGGCTAAAATACTCAGTCTAAACAACAGGTAATATATTATGGCGGTTAAAGGCCCAAGGAAAATAAACCAGCTGGCATTACGGGACAATGGAAATAGCAGCGTAAAGTCCACCAGCCCTTGGGAGAATACTATGCTGTGGTGAATATCCAGCATAATACAGACAAAATAAGCGAGCCCAGTGAGTAAGGCGTGAATAATAAATAGAATCGGCGCCACAAACATAAAAGCAAATTCGATAGGTTCAGTCACCCCAGTTAACCAACTGGCCGCCCCCGCCGAGAGCATAATGCCCGCCACGCGATTCCGCTCAGAGGGGTCAGCGCAGCGCCACATTGCCAGTGCAGCAGCCGGTAATCCCCACATTTTAATCAGATAACCACCGGCAAGGTTTCCAGCCTGCGGATCGCCCGCTAAATAGCGCGCCACCTCACCACGAACGACTTCATACCCCAATAACTGGTATTGGCCCACCTCTAAGTAAAAAGGCGCATTCCAAATATGATGTAAGCCAAGGGGAATAAGTAACCGCTCTAATGCGCCATACACGCCAAAGGCGATGGCCGGTTTTTGATAAACCGCCCAGTCGGATACGCGCTCAATCAATAAAGCTAAGGGTGGCCACACATGGGCGAGTACATAACCTAGGCTCATCGCTAGGGGAATAATAAGTAAAGATGCACTGCGACGTCCCTCGAAGAAAGAGAAAATCGCAGGCAAGCGAATATATTGACTCCAACGGACTGCGAGGCAAGTAATACCACCGAGCATCATGCCACCTGCAATTCCAGTATCTAAGGTATCCATTCCTAATAAAGGTTGGGTTGGAAGTCGATACAAATCAGCCAGTGCGGCTAACGTTGCCGTCATCACCCCATAACCAAACACTGCCGAAAAGGCGGCAATGCCTTGATCGCGACAAAAACCAATAGCGACAGCCACGGCAAATAACATCGGCATAATGGCGAAAATGAGTTTGCCCACCGCCAGCATCAGCACTGTCAGCTCTTCGGGCATAAAAGGAATTGGACTAACGGTTAAGCCGAGCATAACCCCAGCGGCGGGTAAAATGGCAATAGGAATAAGCAGCGCTTGGCTTAAGCGCTGGGCAAATTTAAACCACTGTAGATTGACGAAACTACCTAAGCGACGAGCTCGGTTTTGACGACTTGATTCCAGCGTTCTAGCCATTTTATCGCTTCAACCTCAGGTTCCATGGTTTCACAGGCATCAATTTCGAGTAATTCCACTAGCGGCTTAGCGCCAAGTTCACTCAAGAGTGCATCTACAGACTTACCTGCACCGCAGAAAGTCTCATAACTTGAATCACCTAGAGCTATCACACTGTATCTAAGCTCAGGTAAGTAGGGTGCTAAATGTTTAAGATTATGGTACCAAGACTGAATATCATCGGGTAAATCCCCTTGTCCGGTCGTCGAAGTCACCACCACTAACAATTCATCCTGAGGAGGAATAAAGCTTGCTACCTCATTAGGTTGCCACAATGTGACATCATAACCTAAAACTTGCATTTCTTTCTCTAGGGTTTCAGCGGCAAATTGTGCACTACCATATACAGTGCCAAACACCAGATTCACCTTTTTCATGATACACTCCACATCGCGTTGCAAACCTTATTAGGCTGACCTTACTTTATTGTTCAGCGTATGAGCAAGCTAAGGCGCAAATTTTTTATAAATCAAGCCATTGAGCGTGAGAAAATATCTAATGCGACAGTCCACCCGCCAAAAACACCTCAAGCAGCACCACAAAACAACCCATATTCGACGTAAAAACTACTTCCACTCCGCCCAGCAAAATCTCATATCGCCACTTGTACTCACGTCTGGATTCTCAACCTTAGCCGTCATGATGCAAGAGCTGCGGCCACAAACAGCACAAACGCCACAACTCCTCGATTAAGCAATCCACCTCGTTTTAAATTCGATGACTTTAGTTTCAATAACAAAGCAAAGTGAATGCTCTTAATTTTATTCACGCGACTAAGTTAATATCACCATATCAAGCATTGGCCGCTTGCTGTTCACGCCTCTTGGGAGATGAATAACTCAGCTTGCTGACTCAAGGTCGCCTCGTCCCAACCTAGCTCGGCAAACACGGTTTCCCACTCGGACTCGAGCTCGGTTTCTATGCTGAGCCGAGTTTGAGTTATTGGGTGTGTAAAGGTGAGTTTTTTTGCGATAAGCCACAGGCGATTAATACTGAAATGCTCACGAAAAAATGCATTTTGCTTACCATCGCCATGGGTGGTATCACCGACGATGGGGTGGCGTAAATGTGCCATATGCCTTCTAAGCTGATGCTTACGCCCCGTTTTAGGACTCAAGCGTACCAGTGCGAATCGGCTAGTGGGATATCGACCTGACGGATACGGAATTTCAGTATTGAGTAATGGCTCATACGCCGTCACAGCTTCCTGCGCGGCTTTATTAGGATCGGCATTCTTATCGCCTAATTCATCCAACTCAACCTTAAGCGCATAATCTAAAATACCGCTCTCATGCATATTACCGCGCACTAAAGCCAAATATTGTTTTTCAATCGTATGGGAGGCAAATTGCTCACACAGAGCATTGGCCACTTCACTACTCTTGGCAAACAAGAGCACGCCGGATGTCGGCCTGTCGAGACGATGTACAGGAAACACATGACAGCCCACTAAATCACGGGTCAGCTGCATGGCAAAAAATCGCTCCCGACGCGCTAAATAACTGCGGTGGACCAATAAGCCTGCGGGTTTATGAATTGCCACTAAATGCTCATCTTCATAAAGAATTTCAATCTCAGGCGCCTGCTCTTCTGAATCATCCTCTTGGGATACATTCACTGCATTTTCAGGCGTTTCAAGCCAGATATCATCTTGATTCATTTAACAACATATCCAATTCATTTAATAGGCTAATTAAAGTTTGGCGCGGGGGCATATCCAGCCAAACATGTTCAGCCATAGGGGCAATCGCAATTTGAGTCGGCAATGGCGCCCCCGTTTCGATTAAAGTCTGCATTCTAGGCAGCAAAATAAACTGCAGCCACTGCTCAAGGGGCATAAGATCACAGGCAAAAGGTGCTGTGCTTGCCATTGCTGCGGCAGAAGGCGCTTGCTCAGACCACAACTCGGCCGCTTGCAGCGCGTGAGTAATCTGAGCCAATTTAGCTTGGGTTTGACTGTATAACATAGCTTTCAGATCCATTCTCATATTAGCCCTGTGTGATTCGAAAACTTCCCACAATTCACTGGCCGAATAGGTCGATTAAAGTGCCGCAATCATACCATCCAGACGCACTTCCCCCTATAATGGCGCCAATTTATTGAGCCTCTTTGATTGATATGGCAGCCAAATGACTGAAATTACAACTTTAAGCCAGTTTTTAACCACAGCCAAAACCCAGTTCCAAGTGTATGATCTTGGCCGTAGGGTGCAACATATTGATATGCTCGCGTTTCACCAAATCGAATCTCTGTCAGCCCCTTATCCTTATCCCATTCAAGGGCATGCACAATTTGCTATTGTCTTTTGGGATGCTAGCCAGCAGCACTTTATTTGGTTTCTAAAACTGGCGTTAGATGAGCAAGGATTACTGTCGCCCGCGCCTCGCTCACAATTTATCGAAATGATATTAGCGGCACTAGGGCAAGATCCCACTCAGCCGCTCAGTGATGAGCAGCAAGAACGACTCGCAAATAATCCCTTTAATTTCAAGCCAAACCAGGAAAAACTGGCCGTATTTAACGCACTCGTTCGTAAACAACTTGGCCAACGCGCTTCATCACAATACGAGTTTGCCGTGCAATATCTGTCAGGCCAAGTTGCCCCATCACAATGGCAACATATTGGGATGCAAGGCATAGCCGATGTGTGTGTACGCGCAAAAGAATTTGATCATGAGCAGCACTTGGTATCGAGTTTTAATACAGCCGCCATTGAAGTGCAAATCGCCCTATGCCAATGTCTTGAACACTTACTGATTAGCGACACTCTCGCCGATAAGATTCTCGCGAAACTTCAAGACGCAGCGCCAGAACACCAAGCCTATTTCCTTCGCGCTTTGGCTTCTAGCGCCAAACACAGCCAAAAAGCGTTTGCGCATCTACACGGCCAATCCTCTTTAGATACCAATGCCCTCATCAGCATTGCCGGACGTAACTGGTCGGTATTAAAACAAGATTCAAGTCGCAGTCTTTACTTAGAAGCTCTGGCACTGCAGCCCCAAGCCTTTTTTAATCAGGTCTTTGCTGATATTGTGGCAATTCCTAGTTTGCGCAATCAACTACTAGGCGAATTAAGAAATCCCAATCGAAGTGTTCAACTATCACAAGCCATAGGTGGTTTGTTTAAGGCAGCTAGCAAATGATGTCAGATTTACTGTTAATTATTGGCCTCGTCGTGATTGCCGCATTCTTTTGGCAACTACGCCAAATGGCAGAGTTGAGCCGTATTTTTGCCGAAAAAGAATGTTGGCGACAAAAAGTGCAACTGTTAGCCATTGCTATGGAAACTGCCCGCCCTAGCATTGGCGGCACGACGGGGATCTGCTGGAAGGCGAAATATTTATTTGAATTCAGCACCGACGGCATTAACCAATACCGTGGCCATATTTGGATGCAAGGCAAGAAAATTCAAAAGATTGAATGGCCTATCTTCCCAGAGCCCGAATGGCATGAAGCGCCGACGTCACAGGGTAAGTTTGGCGGGTGTGGTACGCAAAGTGGTTGTAACTCAGGCAAATGCCATTAAGCTTTTATCGACAATGTTGGCTCAAATAAAATGTGAGCCAGAATTGAGAATAATCAGTCATTCTCTGGTGCTACAAAATAACTCACTGTAAAAGTTAAAAAAGAAAGGGCGCGGCCCTAAAGCCACGCCCTCCTATTCTCTGTTAAGCTATCCCGCTATTTTTGTGCTCCCTGCACCATCCATGCGTCAATCTGCGTCCTGCTTCATCCCTGCTCAATCCTTGAGGTCCTTGTACTCATGTACTTCCCTATCTCTTGGTCATCCAGTCCCAAGCTTGCTCTTTCCTGAGCGGTTCCATCATCATCCATGAAACGGGTATTGCATCCATTCAATTGCACTCCCTGTGCCATTGCCATCCTATGCAATGAGTCTATCAATCCTTGATAGTCTCCCTTCCTTGGTATTGGCTCTCTTTCATCCTGAAAGGCCTATATCCCTATCTTTCCTTAAGTCACATTCCTTAGTCACTGTTCGATCATCCTGATCGCAAACATCCTGTTGCCCGCAATTCCTTCTACAAGATGAATTCTACGCCAACCAACGAAAGTACTCATTGTGGATTATTTAAAATGTTAACAAAAATGGTGAGCTCAACTGATAACAAACAGGTTAACCTACTGATATGAATATAAATAATAACACCCCCCAAGACATAACCATCCTTTGAACCTACAAATTACTTACATACTTGTAGGAGATCTCTTACACGGAAGATGGCAATTCGAATCAAAAGTAAGCAAAACGCTAGATGTCTCCCCTGAGGACTTATGCATAAACCGCTATCGCTCAAAATTCGACAAGCATTCGGCGCATGACCAGAACACAGACAACACAGAGAGTAAATCATTGGGCAATAAGAGAAGTAGGACTGGTGAACATGCTTTACGGTGAGAAGTCTTTAAGCAGAGTTAAGATAAAGTCTGTGTGAATAGCGTTATAGCTTGGCAAAGCCAGATTAATGCTGAAAATGAACCAAAGAAAAGGGCGCAACTAAAGTGCGCCCCATTTATCCTTTGTAAGCCGTCCTGCTCGATTTGTGCTCCCTGCACCATCCATGCGTCTGCTTGCGTCCTGCGTCGTCCCTGTAATCCCTTTTCGTCCCTGTGTATCAAACTTACGTGAGATAACACTCAGTCCCTTGACCTGTAAATCCTTTTTACAGAGCCTGTCACTTCCTATGACGTATTCCTATTGCATCCTGCAAAATTTATTTTCCATAGATTAGTACAAGCTGTTCACCCTTATACTTTATCCTTATCTCGACACATCCTGTTTCGAGTTCATGCTTAATCCTTAAGCGTGTCCTGTATTCTTCCTGAAATTCATCATCCTGACGATACAACTCACTGTCCCTAATCATCCTTGAAAAGCAATCCTGCTTTTCCTTAGCCTATCCGAGGCGAATGACAGTTTTCCTACCGTCAGCGATTTCAACCTTGAAATCTTAATTCGTTGCTTCTTGCGTCCCTTTGGCCTGTTTCGCTTTCCTTGCTATCCATTTGCTTTGGCCATGAGTGAATTCTACGTTAACCCTAACTTTTTTGTTCGGCTCAAAGAACGGACTACAAAATTAATTACGGACCAACCAAAGAAAAACAAATACAACCCAATGATTCTATTTAAAATTAAATATTATAGGACAAAAAACAATCAAAAAGAAAACATTATGTCCTACAACGTTTGTAAGCGATCTCTCACACGGGCATGGGCATCTCACTCGAGCAGTTTTTTTAACGTTTAAAAAAGCGGCGAATCATCTGCGCAAACATCACCCAATCTGCCATCAAACTGTAAAAAGGATACTGAAATGTCGCGGGTCGATTCTTCTCAAATACGAAGTGTCCCACCCACGCAAAACCATAACCAACAATAGGAATAAACCAACATAGCCACCAGGCTTGTGAAACCAAGGCAATGCCAATCAGCAGCAGAACTAAACAACTGCCAACAAAGTGTAATTTCCGACAAGTCGGGTGCTGGTGTTGGGATAAATAGAAAGGATAAAAATCGGCGAAACGTTTATAAGAGTTAGTCATCTTGTTGAACCGAATAGAATAAAAGCTGGCCATGGACACTGCCGATACTCAGCTCGCCTATGGATACAAAGTCATGCTGAGTAAACAGTTGCAAGTGTTTCTCCTGAGCGATAAACACACCAATGCCATCCAAATCAGGCTGTTCATCACACCAACTCACCACAGCTTGCACTAACTTATGTCCAAGTCCTTTGTGCTGTTCATTTGGTGCAAGAGCAATAAACTGCAAAATACCGCAGTGCTTACTGGGTAAAAGTTCAATAATACTGGACTCTTTGTTCATTAGTGCTTGAGTCGATTGCCAACCTGTACCTAACAACATCTTTAAGCGCCAATGCCAATAACGCCCTTCCCCTAAAGGCACTTCTTGAGTAACTACACAGGCTAACCCAAAGAGTCTTTCATGGTCGAATAAACCAATGAGGGCTTGTTTTTGTTGCCATAACGTATTGAGTTCTTCCCTGATTGCGGCGCGCAATTTTTGCTCATAAGCGGCTTTGTCTGAGGTAAAGAGTGAATCGACAAAAAAAGGATCATCATGGTAAGCGTTATAGAGAATAGAAGCGGCAATGCGTAAGTCTTCCGCGGTCAAATAGACTGCGCGGCAGTCCTCCAGAATTTCATTGTCCATCGTTAGCATTCCTTGACTTAGCTCACACTTTTTTATGCGTAACTGTTAATCTACCAAGGAAACTAAAAAGTGCAAATTTTAATCATAGATTGCATTTTTCAATCAGGCGCTTACTCTAAACGAAGGCACTATACTGAAAAGGAAATAATGATGGATACAACTCCAGTAGACTTAAGCCACTTGTTTGAGCAACTCGGTTTAGACAGTAGCGACGAGGCCATAGCGCAGTTTATTGCAACCCATGATATCGACCATCACATCCATTTAAGCCAAGCGCCCTTTTGGACCCCAGCCCAAAAGAGCTTTATCATTGAAGGTTTAGAAGCCGATGCCCTCTGGACTGAGCCCATTGAGCAATTAGACACTCAGCTACGTAAACGATAAGACTCGTTGGTTCAGATTTTACCGTAAGCCGTTTCACCCCAACCCACTAAGGCATTGTTGCTCAGCACGATAGGCGTGCATTCATCCTTAGTGGTTTTTCCATCGCCATTATTACGCTGGGTACGATAAAACAACACTAAGACTTCTTTATTGGCTTCACCTTGTTGAGCACTTTGTTGAATATAGGCTTCACTAAAATCAGCGGTGCCCATTAAGATCATCACTTGGTCTTTAGGCATACCTAAGCTCAGCTTGGTTAAGTTAGTGCGATTTTTATCCTGCACTTTCTCCCAAGATTCGCTGCTATCCCAGCCCGATTCTCCATCACCGACATTGACCACGCAGCCGCTAAGACCTAAGCTTGCGAGCCCTAAAAAAGTGATGGCGATAAGTTTGTTATTCAATTTATGGTTCATCATGTGACATCCTGTGTAATTATTATTGAAGCTTAAAAAATGGTATTTCGGCTGGACAATAAGCAAAATAAATGCCACAAGACAACACACTGTTTTTAAATGAAAAAATTAATTATTATTTTAAAATTGGTTTAAACAATTCAACAAATTAAGGAATTTTGCTAATTATGAGTCCCCTTGACCAAGTATTAGCGGCCGCACGTTCGCTCGAAGCCTGCGGTAAAGTACCGAGCCTTGCCTTAATTAAAACCCGTTTAGGTAGTAGCCTACCTTTACCTATATTGATCCAAGGCTTACAGCAATTTAAATCTATGCCTAAGGCGGATCGCGAGCGTTTAGCTGAGTTGCAAACTATCAGCCCTACAACTGACACTCCCGCAACTAACGATACCTTAACCCTTGCAGTGCTCGCCGAGCGCCTGCAGATGCAACAGGCGTATTTTGAACGTCATGCTGAGCAGCAAAAAACAGAAATAATGCAATTAAAAAACGAACTGCTTGAACTTAAACAACGCATCAACTTATTAGAAATCCAAGGAAAAACAGCTTAATGTTTGTCACTGAACTGCGCTTCGAATGCTTCGCCGACACCACGATATCTGCCGCCGAGAAGGCAATTAATCAGCTCCTTGAAGCCTATCGAGCTAATGGTCAAATCTTAGGGCGAGAATTTGCGGTCGCCTTTAATGATGGTGAGTTTAGAGTGCGTTTATTGATGCCAGAGAAAAGCAGTTTAGCGCACAAATATCACAGCCCTTGGGTCAAAAAAGCCTTAGTAGAATTAACCGACGCTAAACTACTCGCGCCGCGGGAAAAGTTTATTGGTCAGGATATCAATTCTGAAGTAAGTAATACCGAAACACCCAGCTGGCAACTGCTATACACCAGTTTTGTGCATATGTGCTCGCCCCTACGCAGCGGCGACAATTTATTGCCCATTCCCCTGTACCGTTTACCCGCAACCTTTAATGGCGATCATAAGCGCATTATCCGTTGGCAGAGCGAATGGCAAGCCTGTGATGAGTTACAAATGGCGGCGGCCACCAAGGCAGAATTTGCCGCACTTGAGGAATTATCGAGTCCGGACAGTGATTTATTTCGTAGAGGTTGGGATTTGCGCGGTCGTATCGAATATCTCACTCAGATCCCGACCTATTACTACTTATATCGCGTTGGCGGCCAAGATTTAGCCACAGAAAAAACGCGACCTTGCCCACGTTGTGGCAGTCATGATTGGAAACTCGATGAACCTTTATTGGATATGTTCCATTTTCGCTGCGAGCCTTGCCGCATAGTGTCGAATCTGTCTTGGGATCATCAATAACATCTGTTTATCCCCTTGCAGAACTCAACCTAAGATAAGCCACGCTTAGGTTGAGTTAATACTTAGGTTGATAATAAAAATGTCGCTCACAGAAGTTAACGTTTACCGAAAAGGTTTTGCCACATACGTTTAAAACTGGCGAAAATACCAGGATGTTCTAATGCGGGCATAGGTAATTCTTCATGTTTAACGGGTGGTGCTATCCGTGGCGATAATGCTTCGATAAACGCAGTCAAACTCGAGGACAATTGCTCAGATTGCACTTCACCAGGGATTTCAATCCATACGCTACCATCACTGTTATTGATGGTGAGCATTTTATCTCCCTCATCTAACAGACCGATAAACCAAGTTGGTGACTGCTTCAGTTTTTTCTTCATCATCAGATGACCAATCAAGTTTTGTTGCAGGCAGTTAAAATCGTCATCATTCCAGACTTGCAGTAACTCCCCGGTGCCCCACTTAGAGTCAAATAATACTGGGGCGGAGAAATAATGACCGTAAAAATCATTGATCTCTGGCCATAAAGTTAACTCCAGTGCATGCTCTACATTGGCGAAACTGCCTTCAACTTTGCGTTTCACTGGCTGCCAAGGAACGGCCTGTTCAAGATCCGGTTGAAATTCGCCTTGAATACACACAGAAGGCTCACCCTGTGGGTAATAACGCGGTAGTTCACCTAAACTCGTTAAGTAAGCTTGATGATAGTTTTGCAAAAATTTATCGAGTGCGGGCAGACAAGACACTTAAGCACAATCCAATTTCAGGTATAATGTGCGCCTATTTTGACATGGAAACAGTATTGATGACACAGAATCACGATCCCTATAGTGATGCGCAAGCGCTTGTTGGCCTGACTTTAGGTAAAGCCACCGACTACCAAGCCGAGTATGATGCGTCGCTGCTGCAAGGGGTTCCACGCTCACTAAACCGTAATGCTATTGCACTCACTGGGACGTTACCGTTTCATGGTGCCGATATCTGGACGGGTTATGAGCTGTCTTGGTTAAATGCCAAAGGTAAGCCTATGGTGGCCATAGCTGAATTTCATTTAAGTTATGAAAGCCTGAATCTGATTGAGTCGAAATCGTTCAAACTGTATCTCAATAGCTTTAATCAAACCAAGTTTGATAGCCTAGATTCACTGCAAAAAACCTTAGTGCAAGACTTAAGTCAGTGTGCTCAAGGTGATGTTAGCGTTAAGATTATCGAGCCCAAAAGCTTTGGTATTCAGCGTATTATTGAGTTACCTGGCACTTGTATTGACGATCTCGATATTGAAGTCAGCGATTATAGTTTTAATCCTGATTACTTAGTTAACAGTACAGACGATAAGCAAACGGTCGCGGAAACGCTTAATTCAAACCTGCTGAAATCCAACTGTTTGATCACTTCGCAACCCGATTGGGGCAGCGTGATGATCCGTTATCAAGGCCCTAAAATCGATCGCGAGAAACTACTGCGCTATTTGATTTCTTTCCGCCAACATAACGAATTCCACGAGCAATGTGTCGAGCGAATTTTCGTCGATTTAAAACGTTTCTGTCATTGCACTAAATTGACGGTTTACGCCCGCTACACGCGTCGCGGTGGTTTAGATATCAACCCTTATCGCAGTGACTTCGAGCAACCTGGCGAAAGCCACAGACTCGCAAGACAGTAATGACCTTCTTAGGCTATTAGATTAACAATCTGAGATAGAAAATAAAATTTAAAAACTGCAACAAAGCTCTGAATCGCTAGCCCTAGCTGCTCGCTAGATTCAGAGCTTTTTTATTCACAGTGTTTGCACTCGCATTGAGCAATAAACGCCGTAGCCATTGATGGCTCGGGTTTTGGGTATATTTACTGCTCCACACCATATACAAATCAATTGGCCGAGTTTTCAGGGGCATAGGTAAAATCTGTAAGCCGAACATCTCAGCGTACTGACTGGCGTACCGCAAAGGCGCTATGCCTATCGTCTCACTTTTGCCGACAGTTGCAAACATACTCAATAAAGATGATTGCTCACTGTACATTTTGCGCCTTGGTAACACGCCTTCGGTAAACAAATCCCCTGCAGTCAAATTAAAACGCCGCATATTTAAAAAGACGTGTTTCTCCTCAAAATACTGCCCATGGGTGATAGCACCTTGAATACGAGGATGCTGCAAACTGACGATACAAACGAGGGTTTCGGTGAAGAGTAATTTACTCGAGAGCAAACTTTGCTGCGCGGGCTTAATGTCTATGGCAACGGCGACCCGCTCAAGCAAAATATCGCGATATAGATCATCCTCCTGCGGCGGCGACTCGCGGAAAATGACTTCAATATCCGCATTCTGTAACAAAGCCTGCACGCCTGATTGCAGCGCTTCGATAACCGACTCATTAGCATATACATAAAAGCGCCGCTGGCTCGAGTTGGGATCAAAATGCTCAAACCCCAGTAATACGGTTTCAATATCTGCCATGGGCTGCTCAAATTTACGGTACATCTCCCGTGCCACCGATGTAGGCTCAATTCCCCGTCCAACCCGATTAAACAGCGACTCCCCGACCCAAGCCCTAAACCGACTTATCGCATTGCTCACAGATGACTGAGTTAAATCTAACTCCTGCGCCGCTTGGGTGAATGAACGAGTACGGTAAACCACCATAAACACGCGTAATAAATTTAAATCTAATGGCTTTCGTGTCGGCATAAGGGAGTGCACTCATTCACTATATGAATATTACAACCCAAGCTAACTCGAGTTATATAAATACACAAGCTGGCTATACTCAAACCATCAACGACACTATCCCACTTTTCGGTAGGTAAAATAATGCAAAAATCTTTGATGACAATGAGTATTATCGCAAGCTTCTCTTTAAGCGCCGTGGCCGCTGAACACGAGCATGAACATATTAGCCTGCACTATCAGGGAAAGCCTGCCACCGAGCAAACCATTGCGGTAAACAAAGCCAAGGCAGCAAGCCTTAATTTTGCCGATAAAAAAGCCTTTGAAGAGTTTTCTAAAAATCTTATTGCTGAGCTAGATGAACCAACAGCAGCCATTTTACGTGCCGATTTCAGCTTTATTGGTGACAAAACCCCAGACACAGTCAACCCTTCACTTTATCGCCAAGCTCAATTGAATATGGTGTCTAACGGCTTATACAAGGTCACAGATGGCATTTATCAAGTGCGTGGCACCGACTTATCGAACTTAACCCTTATCCGCGGTAAAACAGGCTGGATCCTTTATGACGTACTGCTGACCAAAGAGTCAGCAAAGCAATCCCTTGAGTTTGCGCTTAAACACTTGCCCGAGGGCAATGACTTACCCGTAGTCGCAATGATTTATTCCCACAGTCATGGAGATCATTTTGGCGGATCCCGCGCCATCAAAGACATGTTCCCAAACGTCAAAGTCTATGGTTCCAATAACATCACCAAAGAAATTGTCGACGAAAACGTCCTCGCAGGTAATGCCATGAGCCGCCGCGCCGCCTATCAATACGGCGCAACATTAGAGCGAAACGATCAAGGCATTGTCGATGCCGCACTTGCTAAGGGATTATCCAAAGGCGAAGTGACCTACGTTAAACCCGATGTCACCTTAAATGCCAAAGACAAGTGGGAAACACTCACCATTGATGGTATCGACATGGTGTTTATGGATGCCTCAGGCACAGAAGCCGCCTCAGAAATGGCCACCTATATTCCCTCAATGAAAGCATTGTGGACCGCAGAGCTCACCTACCACGGCATGCACAACATTTATACCTTACGCGGGGCAAAAGTCCGAGATGCGATAAAATGGTCTAAGGATATCAACGAATTACTGACTCATTTTGGTAATGATGCACAGGTTATATTCACTGCCCACTCAGCCCCCGTATTTGGCAATACTGATATAAACCAATACTTAAGAATGCAAAGGGATAACTATGGCCTAGTGCATAATCAAACCCTGCGTTTAGCCAATAATGGCGTGGGTATTCAAGATATTGGCGATGCGATTCAAACCACTATCCCTAAGGCTGTGCGCGATACTTGGTACACCAATGGTTACCATGGCACCTACAGCCATAATGCCAAAGCCGTGTACAACATGTACCTTGGCTATTTCGATATGAATCCCGCCAACTTAAACCCACTACCGACAAAAGATGAAGCGACGAAATTTGTGGAGTATATGGGCGGTGCCAAAGCCGTAGTGAAACACGCCAAAGCCGACTATGCCCAAGGCGAGTACCGTTTTGTGGCCACCGCACTCAATAAAGTCGTGATGGCAGAACCTAATAACGAAGAGGCAAGACAATTACTTGCCGATACCTATGAGCAACTGGGTTATCAAGCCGAAGGTGCTGGCTGGCGCAACATTTACCTCACTGGCGCCCAAGAGTTACGCGTAGGCATTCAACCCGGCGCGCCTAAATCGGCCTCTGCAGATATTTTAGGAGAAATGGACATATCGACCCTATTTGACTTCCTCGCCGTAAAAGTCGATAGCCTCAAAGCTGCTGAACTTGGGCTAATCAGGCTTAATGTGATTAACCCCGACACCCAAGAAACGCTCTATGTTGAACTAAGTAACGGTAATTTAAGCAATATTAAGGTTGATAAACCGATGGAGGCCGATGCCAATCTTTATATTGATAAACGCTATATTACGGGGATTTTACTCGGAAAAGTCACACTTAAAGAGTTACTGGCTAAGGGTACTGCCAAGTTAGAGGGTGATAAAGATGCCTTCGGTAAGATAGCGTCGACCTTAGTAAAGTTCGATGAAAGCTTTGAAATCGTCCCACTACCAAGCGCGAAATAACCAAATCAACGCCCTGAATCTTCAGGGAGTTTTATGGAAAAATTACACTAGCACTAACCATTCTGACACTTGGCGAGTCGTGTTCTGTAAGCAAAAGAGTGAAGTACGGATAGTCATTTGCACGGCATGTTCTCTCGTGCAATCTTTAAAGGCTAGATTAAAGTAAGAGAATTAATTCGCAGACTCTGGCGTTGGGACTGAAGTTTTGCACTCAAGCAATAACTGCTGAAAATGCGCGCCTAAGTCTTGCTGGGCAAATTGCTCACTCGCGGTCACCATTTGCTTAAGGCTTTGTAAGGCTTGATCTAAACCTTGTTGCTCGATAAGACTTTTAGCATAGGCCGCCGCATCGGCGCCCTTTTGTAGCAAGCTCGCGACCTGATCAAAACTGATGTCTTGCTCCATTACTTTCTGTAAGTCCCCCAGCAGCTCTGCCACTTTAGCAGACTCCACCAGCGAGCCTTCAACATTGACTAACTTACCCAGCGGATCTTGGCTGAGTTTTTCAGCCACACAGGCCGAAACTGTGCCTGCTGCCGCGCTTTGAGCCACAACATCTAAGCCATTGGCACGAATTTGCTCAACCACTTGCTGCAACTGTGGATCTTGGGCTAACCAAGCCTGCTCCAATTGCTGCTTTTCATCGCCACCAAAATAACCACAACCAGATAGCAACACCATCATAGTGGCAGGTATTAGGCACTTAATCCGTTTCATTGTTAAACCTCATTTATTTCATTCAAATTCAAAATATTATGGGCGTGACTATACCCAGCAATGTTTAACCGAAGATGAATAAGACCAGTTAACCATAATCGGCAAGTAAGGCTTCTATGCTGCTCAATTGCGCCGTTAGCATTATGGAAATATCGGTGTTACCAGCATGCCCTAAGCTCACGGCAAAACGGTACTCCTCGGTCAAACGCCCAAAATAGGTTTGCCAATACAATGAACTTGCATCAATGGTTTGCAGCGGGATATTAGGATCGACACTCAGCAAAGGCGCCACACCATAGAACGGCATCAACGCTGCATCTTGGCATCTAAGCTCAACCGATCCGGCCACCAATTGCTCGAATGGCTTTAGATCAAAGCCGAAGGATTTAAGCGACTGCGCTAAACCTAGACCTGTCGCCTTGATATAGGACTCCTTTAACGCCCATAAATCGAAAAAGCGCTGCCGTTGACTCGCTTCATCGGCGAGAGCTAATAAAGCCGCAGTTTCTTGGGCGGAAAAATAGTGATTTAGGATTGGATAGATATCCGTCTTCGGCCGCGATCTTTCAATATCGACCCCAAATAAACCAGACTCAACACCATGAAACTGAGCCACACCAATCAATAACCAATCGCCGCTATGGCTTAAGTTAAACTCAAGCCCCGTTTGCTGTTGCAATTTTGCCGTTAAACTCGGCTTACCCTTAGCGCCATATTCAAAACACCACTCGTGTGGCGATAAATCCGCATAGCGAGATAACACGGCCCGCAACGCTGCCCTGACCTGTAATCCCTTCATTTGCGCCTTGGGATCGCGATAACGCGCGACCTTGGCGAGTTCATCATCACTTAACCAAGACTGAGCGAGTGATGTTTGCGGCAATGAAATATCACTCAGTGGAATAAAAAATAGATCCACATTCACGCCGTTTTTGCTAGATGTTCTGGAGTCGGTCATTTGAGAGCCTTGCAGGACAAAGCCTTGCGGCTGATGGTTATCATTGTCTGGCTTTTTGGAGAGCACTTAGCAACATTCATATCTGGGTATTGTCTTGGTTCATCATTCTCTGAGTTCATTATGCATCTTAAATAGTTTCAACTAAGCCTGAGTTCAATTCTTAGCAGCACTCTAATTAGAGCAATTCTTAGAACGACCCTGAACGCCATCCTATGCGCAAATTTTTTGCTGCAATTGCGCCAAGGTTTTGCGCCCAAATTAACAGGTTTAGCCGCACAGTCTGATTCCTTGCAGAGGAGGCTTAAGCCAATATTGGGCTATTTTACCCCGCTAACTCAAAAAAGCGGTCTTTATCGCCCCTAAAAATTTAATTCTTCCACTATCAAAGTATTAAAAAGCCCAAGCGGTCAACGAAAACCCAACATAACGCACAGAAAATACCATTACTCAACGAAAGCCAATAAATTCCAGTCCCAGATGATTGTATCGACCCGAAACCTCAGGTAATCTGCATCCCCATTAAGTGACACAGATGATAAGCACAGGTTTTACGATGAGTGTCACTATGTTCTTCAAGAGTGCCACAGCTGACTCAGCCAAAATGGCTTCTCAGTCCCAATAGATTATGTCGGATGATAATTATTATTAATGGCAGCTCGCGACTCTCAATCTAAAGCGCCGTCTTACGCCCCTAAGAGCACAACTCAAGCGGCGAAAAAAGACAGCGCACCTCGGCATCGAAACGCCACCACCACGCCTGAAATGCGACTCTTTATCCAGCAATCGGATCTGAGCGTCAGCCAGCTGGCAAAAATTTTAAATATTACTGAGGCAACGGTGCGTAAATGGCGGAAGCGTGAGTCCATTAGTAACAGTTCGAACACGCCCCATCACCTCAATACCACGCTCACGCCGATGGAAGAATATGTGGTGGTGGGATTACGCTATCAACTCAAACTCACCTTAGATAGATTACTTCAGGTTACCCAAACCTTTATTAATCCCAATGTGTCGCGCTCCGGCCTTGCCCGTTGCTTAAAGCGCTACGGCATATCGCGGCTCGATGAATTTGAAGCACCGCAAGTCCCCGAACGCTATTTTAATCAATTGCCTGTGACTCAAGGCAGCGATATCCAAACCTATACGGTCAATCCAGAAACCTTGGCTAAGGCGCTCGCATTGCCGAGTACCGACGGCAATACTGTGGTGCAAGTGGTGTCACTCACCATACCGCCGCAGCTCACTGAGCAAGCGCCAAGCTCAGTACTATTAGGCGTAGACACAGCAAGTGATTGGATTTACCTCGATATTTATCAAGACAGCAATACCCAAGCGACCAATAGATATATCGCCTATGTCCTTAAACATGGGCCGTTTCATTTACGAAAGTTGCTCGTTCGCAACTATCACACCTTCTTAGCCCGTTTTCCCGGTGCCCATGGCACGCCAAAGACAAGCGCGGCTAAATCCCAAAACAAGGTCACCGTATCCAGGTCGACCCGTGGAGACTCTTTATGAGCCATACCCCTTCTGTACCTAATTCTGCGACTGAGTCAAAAAAAGATAAACGACTCAACAAACGTTTAAAAGATATGCCCGTTGCCATCGTCGGCATGGCCAGCATCTTCGCTAACTCGCGTTATTTAAATAAATTTTGGGATTTGATCAGCGAAAAAATCGATGCCATTACTGACATCCCAGACACCCATTGGCGCGCCGAAGATTACTACGATGCCGACAAAAGCAAAGCCGATAAAAGCTACTGTAAACGCGGTGGTTTTTTACCAGAAGTCGACTTCAATCCAATGGAATTCGGTCTGCCCCCCAATATTCTTGAACTGACAGATACCTCGCAACTATTGTCGCTGATTGTCGCCAAAGAAGTGCTTGCCGATGCTAATCTGCCCACCGATTATGATCGTGATCGTATCGGCATCACCCTAGGCGTGGGTGGTGGTCAAAAAATCAGTCAGAGCTTGAACTCGCGCCTGCAATATCCAGTGCTTAAAAAAGTATTCAAAAGCAGCGGCCTGAGCGATGAAGACAGCGAAATGCTGATCAAAAAGTTCCAAGACCAATATATCCACTGGGAAGAAAACTCTTTCCCAGGGTCCTTAGGCAACGTGATTGCAGGCCGTATCGCCAACCGTTTTGATTTTGGCGGCATGAACTGTGTGGTCGATGCTGCCTGCGCGGGCTCGCTTGCCGCTATGCGTATGGCGCTAACTGAACTGACCGAAGGTCGCAGCGACATGATGTTAACCGGCGGTGTCTGTACCGACAACTCGCCGTCCATGTACATGAGCTTCTCAAAAACGCCTGCCTTCACCACCAATGAAACCATTCAACCCTTTGATATCGATTCAAAAGGCATGATGATCGGCGAAGGGATCGGCATGGTCGCGCTTAAACGCCTTGAAGATGCCGAGCGCGATGGCGACCGAATTTATGCCGTCATCAAAGGCGTTGGCGCCTCATCGGACGGTAAGTTTAAGAGTATTTATGCGCCGCGCCCTGAGGGCCAAGCTAAAGCATTGGAGCGCGCTTACGACGATGCTGGTTTTGCCCCGCACAGCATTGGCTTAGTTGAAGCCCATGGCACGGGTACTGCCGCAGGTGATGTGGCTGAATTTAATGGCTTAAAATCAGTATTTGCCCAAGGCAACGACACAAATCAACATATCGCGTTAGGTTCAGTAAAATCCCAAGTGGGCCACACTAAATCCACAGCAGGCACTGCTGGGGTGATCAAAGCCGCGCTAGCGCTGCACCACAAGGTATTGCCTGCGACCATTAACGTTAGCAAGCCTAATCCAAAACTGAATATCGAAAGCTCACCATTCTATTTAAATACCGAAACTCGCCCATGGTTCCAGCGCGCCGATGCAACGCCGCGCCGTGCAGGTGTAAGCTCCTTTGGTTTTGGCGGCACGAACTTCCATCTTGTATTAGAAGAATACAAACCTGAGCACAGCCGCGATGAGCAATATCGTCAGCGCAGTGTGCCGCAGACGCTATTATTTGCCGCAGCCAATAAAAACGCGCTGCTTAGCGAGTTAAAAGCTGCGCTGAGCCAAAGCGTGAACACGAGTGCAAACGCGAATAAGAGCAGCGCTGCGAGCCTAAACGCTATCGCTCAGCAATATCCGCTGCGCGCACTGGCAAGCACAGATGCCCGTTTAGGTTTTGTGGCTAAGGATATCGCTCAGCTGCAAGCTCAGCTAAATCAAGCCATCTCTCATCTAGAAAGCAGTGCGCATTTAGAAAGCGGGCACCTAGAAACCAGTGCAAGCGAGGCGTGGCAATTACCTTCTGGTATCAGCTACCGCTCTCATGCCTTAGTGGCCAAGAATGAATCAAAGAAAGTAGCCGCCCTGTTTGCCGGTCAAGGTTCACAGTACCTGAACATGGGCCGCGAACTCGCCTGCCATTTCCCTGAAATGCGCCAACAAGTGACGGCCAGCGATAAGGTATTTGCTCACCACGATCAAACACCGTTATCGAACATCCTTTACCCTATTCCGGCATTCGATGCCGATGCAGTTAAAGCCCAAGAAGCGGCGCTGACCAATACCATGTTCGCCCAAAGCGCCATAGGCGCGGTTTCAATGGCGCAATATTCGCTATTAACGCAAGCGGGTTTTGCACCCGATATGGTGGCGGGTCATAGCTTTGGTGAATTGTCAGCCCTTTGCGCGGCAGGCGTGATTTCCAATGAAGATTACGTCGAACTGGCCTTCGCCCGTGGGCATGCCATGGCGCAAGTGCCGAGCGATACTGGGACTCAAGTTGATTTAGGAACCATGTTCGCGATTATTCTTAAGCAAAAGAATGATATCGATGCGATCAATAGCTGTTTAGCCCAGTTTGATGGCGTTAAAATTGCCAACTACAACGCGCCGACGCAATTAGTCATCGCAGGTGGCACAGAGCAAACTCAGCTGGCCGCGAAAGCCATTAGTGAACTGGGCTTTAAAGCGATTGCCCTGCCTGTCTCAGGCGCGTTCCATACCCCATTGGTTGGACACGCACAAAAGCCATTTGCCAAAGCCATTGATAAAGCTAAATTCAGCGCGCCTTCAGTCGCACTTTATGCCAACGGTACGGGTCAATTGCACCCAAGCGATGGCAAAGCCATTAAAGCAGAATTCAAACAACACATGCTGCAATCGGTTCGCTTTAGCGAGCAACTGCAGGCCATGTATGACGCTGGCGCCCGTGTGTTTGTTGAGTTTGGCCCTAAGAACATACTGCAAAAGTTAGTTGAAAATACCTTAGTTGAACACTTAAATGAGCTTTGCCTTGTCAGCATGAACCCGAATCCTAAGGGCGACAGTGACAGTCAATTACGCTTAGCCGCAGTGCAACTCGCGGTAGCCGGTGTGGCGTTAACTGAGGTTGACCCCTATCAAGCCGTCACGTCACAAGAGATTGCCGAGCGTGAAGCGCCATCGGCGATGAACATCAAACTCACCGCCACTAACCATATTAGTGCTGCGACCAAAGCTAAGATGGCCAAATCCCTCGCCACAGGCAGCGTGACTAGCCAAGTGCAATATGTGGATCGCATCGTTGAAACGGTTGTCGAAAAAATCGTTGAGAAAGAAGTCATCGTCGAAAAAGTGGTTGAAAAAATAATAGAAGTGGAAGCGAATCAAGTGGCAACTGTTGAAATGAAACAAACATCCCCAAGCGTGACGCAAGGCTTAAGCAATCACCAGCAACAAGCGACAGCGCAATTGAACCCAAGCGTCAGCGGCGATGCATTAACGGCATTTTTCAGCGCACAATCTCAAGCGGCGCAGTTGCATCAACAGTTTTTAGCTATCCCGCAGCAATATGGCGATACCTTCACGACACTGATGACAGAACAAGCCAAGATGGCAAGCCTTGGCATTGCAATCCCTGAAAGCCTGCAACGCTCGATGGAAATGTTCCACCAGCATCAAGCACAAACCCTGCAAAGCCACGCCGAATTTATGCAACTGCAAAGCAGTAGCAGCCAAACGGCCTTGGCCATGCTAAACAATGCACCGATTAACTTTACCCCAGCGGTTGCAAGTCAGCCACGAGCAACTGCGCCGGCTCCTGCACCTGTTGCTCCAGCGCCTGTTGTTGCAACGTCAATGCCACATAATGCTGCACCAGTAGCGGCTCAAGCTGTTGCGACGAGACCCGCGGTTAGCACACCTGTTGCGCCTGTTGTGCAAACCGCTCCCGTTGCTTATGCGCCTGCTGCGACAGTACAAGTTGCGCCTGCCGCTCCTGCCGCTCCTGCATTAGTCATGCCTGCTGTAGTGATGCCAGAAGTGACACCTGCGGCAACAGCAACGAGCGGTTTAAGCGCTGCATTAGTGCAACAAACCATGATGGCTGTGGTGGCTGACAAGACTGGCTATCCGACTGAAATGCTGGAGCTCAGCATGGATATGGAAGCCGATCTAGGTATCGATTCGATTAAGCGCGTTGAAATCCTAGGCACAGTGCAAGACGAACTGCCGGGCTTACCTGAACTCAGCCCAGAAGATTTGGCCGAGTGTCGCACCTTGGGTGAAATCGTTGACTATATGCAAAGTAAGCTTACACAAAATGACAAGCTTCCAGCAGTGGGTTCAATTATCGTAGCGCCTATTACTGCTGCAAATGTGGCAACTCAAGTGGCAACAGCCGCACCTGCCGTTAACGGTTTAAGCGCTGCGTTAGTACAACAAACCATGATGGCTGTGGTGGCTGACAAGACAGGCTATCCGACTGAAATGCTGGAGCTCAGCATGGATATGGAAGCCGATCTAGGTATCGATTCAATTAAGCGCGTTGAAATCTTAGGCACAGTGCAAGACGAGCTGCCGAGTTTACCTGAGCTCAGCCCAGAAGATTTGGCTGAGTGCCGTACCTTAGGTGAAATCGTTAACTACATGAACAGCAAATTGCCAGCGGCTGACCAAGTTGTAGTTTCTACAACAGCGCCAACAACTCCTGCAGCCAGCGGTTTAAGCGCTGCGTTAGTGCAACAAACGATGATGGCAGTGGTAGCCGACAAGACGGGCTACCCCACTGAAATGCTGGAGCTCAGCATGGATATGGAAGCCGATCTCGGTATCGATTCCATCAAGCGCGTTGAAATCTTAGGTACAGTGCAAGACGAACTGCTCGGCTTACCTGAACTCAGCCCAGAAGATCTGGCCGAGTGCCGCACCTTGGGTGAAATCGTTGACTATATGAACAGCAAACTGCCAACTGCGGGATCAGTTATCGTAGCAACTCATGTGACAACTGCCGCGCCTGCCGCCAGCGGTTTAAGCGCTGCGTTAGTGCAACAAACCATGATGGCTGTGGTGGCCGACAAGACAGGCTACCCCACTGAAATGCTGGAACTGAGCATGGATATGGAGGCCGATTTAGGTATCGATTCGATTAAGCGCGTTGAAATCTTAGGCACAGTGCAAGACGAACTGCCGGGCTTACCTGAGCTGAATCCTGAAGATCTGGCCGAGTGTCGTACCCTAGGTGAAATCGTTGACTACATGAACAGCAAACTACCTGCAATTGGCTCGGTTTCAGCTACAACAGCAGCGCAAGTCACTGTTACTGCTACAATAAATGACGGCTTAAGTGCTGAAAAAGTCCAACAAACCATGATGTCAGTAGTGGCCGACAAGACGGGCTACCCCACTGAAATGCTAGAACTCAGCATGGATATGGAGGCCGATCTAGGTATCGATTCCATCAAGCGCGTTGAAATTTTAGGCACAGTGCAAGACGAGCTACCGGGTTTGCCTGAACTCAATCCTGAAGATCTGGCCGAGTGTCGTACCTTAGGTGAAATCGTTAGCTATATGCAAGGCAAGCTAGGCCAAAACGCGGTAAGCCAGAATGCCGCGCCAGTTAGCGCTGTCGTTCAGCCTGAACCTACTATCGATTTACCGCCACACAGTGAGGTGGTGCTAAAAAAGTTGCCAGCGGCGGCTGAGCTAGCGCAACTATCGCCACAGCAATCGTCAAAGCAATCAGCGCAACAAGGCCTGCCACGCGTTTTTGCTAAAGATGCCTGCATTATCATTAGCGATGATGGTCACAATGCTGGCGTACTTGCTGAAAAATTGCATGCTCAAGGTCTAACGGTTGCGGTTGTGCGCTCGCCAGAAAACCTTGTAGCCAGTGCATCACCGCTCAATAGCCACATTGCCAGCTTCACATTGGCGGCGATTGACGATGCCAGCATTGGTGCAGTAATTAATGAAATCAAAAGCTTAGGTACAGTTGCAGGCTTTATTCATCTGCAACCACAACATAAAACCTCAGCCGATGCGAAAGGTTTAGTGTTGTCCAGTGCCGCCAAGGCATCCGTCGAGCAAGCGTTCTTGTTCGCCAAGCACTTACAACCGTTTTTAACAACAGCAGCGACCGCCAATACTGGTAGTAGTTTTATCAGTGTCAGTCGTATCGACGGTGGTTTTGGTTATCTTAACCACAGCCAAATTGCCCGCAGCGAGCTAAACCAAGCAGCATTGGCAGGTCTAACGAAAACCTTGAGCCACGAGTGGCCAAGCGTGCATTGCCGCGCCTTAGATATCGCGCCAGCACTTGATACCAAGCAACTGGCCAATGCAGTGATCGCTGAGCTCTTTGCAACCGATAACGTATTGGAAGTCGGTGTTAGCCAAGGCGCAGCCCAAGCACTTGAGCGTGTAACCTTAGTTGCTGGCAAGGCTGATACCCGCCACAGCGCGGCAAACTTGACGAGTGCAGATAAAATACTGGTGACCGGTGGCGCAAAAGGCGTGACCTTTGAATGTGCGCTAAGTTTAGCCAAACGCAGCAAGGCGCACTTTATCCTTGCTGGCAGAAGCAGCCAACAAGCCATTCCCGCTTGGGCACAGGGTAAGAATAACAGTCAACTTAAAGCCGCAGCTATTGCCCACATTCAAAGCTTGGGCGAGAAACCCACGCCAAAACAAGTGGATGCCCTAGTATGGCCAGTTCAAAGCAGCCTAGAAATTGCAGCCGCACTAGAAGCCTTTACCGCTGTGGGCGCGAGCGCCGAGTACTTAAGTCTCGATGTTAACAATCCAGATGCGATCGCCAGCACGATAGTGCCGATCACCGAGTTGTCGCCTATTACTGGCATCATCCATGGTGCGGGCGTACTCGCCGATAAACACATCCAAGACAAAACCTTAGATGAGTTAGCACGGGTGTATGGCACTAAGGTCACAGGTATAAGCAATCTACTTGCCGCACTGGATTTAGATAAATTAAAACTGATTGCCCTATTCTCTTCGGCGGCGGGTTTTTACGGCAATACTGGCCAAAGCGATTACGCCATGTCCAACGACATACTCAACAAAGCCGCACTGCAACTGGCGCAGCAACTGCCAAATGCCAAAGTGATGAGCTTCGATTGGGGTCCGTGGGACGGCGGCATGGTGAATCCTGCGCTGAAAAAGATGTTTATGGATCGCGGTGTTTATGTGATCCCGTTAAAAGCGGGTGCTGAGTTATTTGCGAGCCAATTACTGAGCAACACAGGCGCACAATTGCTGGTTGGTACTGACATGCAAGGCAGCGCACCTCATGACGACACTTCTAATAAAGTGCAAGAGACTGAAGGTAGTAATCTAAAAAAGCCTGAAGCGGATCTGACCACTGACTCGTCGGATCCGCATGCTTTGCTTAACGCTTTAAATCCAAGCGCAGTAAATATAAGCGCTGTAAAACTGCAGCGCGCACTGGACCCTAAGGCAATGATCTTTATTGAAGATCACTGCATTAATGGTAATCCCGTATTACCCACTGTGTGCGCGATTCAGTGGATGCGTGAAGCCGCCTTTGATGTGCTTAAGCAACCAGTCAAAGTGCAAAGCTACAAGCTATTGAAGGGCATTATTTTCGACACTGCCGTGTTACAAAATGGAGTGTTAGAAAGTGCAGCCCCCATCACGCTGGAACTTGAACTTGCACCGATTGCGTTAACGGATAAAGCCGCGAAAGATTCTGACGAGTGCTTGAGTGGACAATTCAATGCCTTAATCAGCTTTGAAGGTCGTCCGCAATATCAGGCCATCCTAGTCGTTGATGATGCTGTTGATGACGCGGCGAGTGATAACTGCAAAGCAACTGCTTTTGACGCGCACAGTTTGGCAAGACTTTCTGCCATCACAACCGCGAGCAGCCTTTACAGCGACGGCACGCTTTTCCACGGCCCGAGACTGCAAGGTATTGAGTCTGTGGTGAAGTTTGACGATGCGAGCTTAGTCGCCAAGGTGAGTCTTCCCCATGTTGCGTTAGCAGACTGCGGGGATTTTGTGCCTAATCTCACGCCTAAAGGCTCACAAGCTTTTGCAGAAGATTTGTTGCTACAGGCGATGCTGGTGTGGGCGAGACTCAAATATGGCGCGGCGAGTTTGCCATCAAGCATTGGTGAGTTTATCTCCCATGCGCCGTTTGCCTTTGGCGATAAAGGTCATTTAGTGCTCGAGGTGGTGAAACACTCTGGCCGTGCCCTTGAAGCCAATATCACGCTGTATCATCAAGATGGCCGCTTAAGCTGCGAGATGAACAACGCCAAAGTCACCATCAGCAAAAACCTTAACGGTGCATTCTTAACCAATAAAGTTGCTAATAAAGCCATTGAAAGCGTGGAGGCCAAAGTCGAGTGAACTTAGCACACACTTTAGCAACGCTACATAGCAGCCAAACTGAAACGTCGATAGCTGACACAGCTATGACCGAAAAGCTTGCCAAGCCACTGCGTATTGCAGTGTTGCTTGGCGATGCGGTCAATCTTGACTCTCACTCAGCCCAAGTATTAGGGACGTTTGCGGAACGTGAAAGAGTTCAGATTTGCGCTGCCGACGCCAACCAATCGACAGCTCATGAACCGTCAGTGCATGAGCAAAGCTCGCTCACTGCGTTATTAAGCCAAGCAACAACAGCCATTGAGCAAGGCAAGCTCGTTGAACTTAAATTCAATGATGGCAATCTGCCCCAGTCTCTGTATTTGCTTGATGGTTTACGCGCCGCCAAACTGCGTCTTCACGCCCACGCGTTTATTGCTGGTTTTGCCGCTGGCAATGAGACTACAGGTGTTGTAAATGCAGGTGTTGCTAATGCAGCGGCTGTTGCAAATGCGGCGTTAGTGGCGGCAAAGCGCAGCCCTGCACAAACCGTTCAGCATCAGCTCGTCGCCAACACTCTCAACGAGGCATTTGTTGCGCTGCGCCAAGGCGTAACCGCCCTCGCGGCGCGAACACAAGCGCCGCTTAAAGGCACTACTGATATAAAACAGACAAACGACACAAATCATCAAACTGGCTATTGGTTTAGCGACCAACATCAAGCGCGGGTTTTATGTCTAAATCTTGTAGCAAAGAATCTAGCGGCAACAAGATCAAACCCAGCAGATACCTTGCTGGATTCAGGCCAAGATATTTGCCAAAGCCTAGTACTGACCCAAGGCACACAAGTTATCGCACCCAAAGCTCTTGTTGATGAAAACCGGCTGTTTGTGCCGATAAGTGCTGACAATATTAATTCACTCATCGCGCAAGTATTGCAACTAGTTAACACTCTGGAAAATGGCGTAGGCTTTCACGCGGAATATCTCAAACCTTGGTTTGAACGCTATGATGCCAACGCACCACTGGCATTAGTCTTGATGGCGGCATCGATTGATGACCTCAAACTTGAAGCCAAAGCTATGCTTTCGGCCCTTGAAAGTGATGCTGTTCGTCATCATGGTCAACACTTTAAAACGCCAGCGGGTAGCTGTTTCACCGCTAAGCCGCTAGGGGATGCAGGACTTACCTTTGTATACCCCGGCGTTGGCACTGTTTACGCCAATATGTTCAATAACTTGCATGAGTATTTCCCCGCGCTGTATCACCAGCTAGAACGTGAAGGCGATTTAAGCGCCATGCTGCAATCACCGCAGATTTATGCCGCAGATGTAAAAACTGCAGCGGGCATGAGCTTAAGCCAGCAAGCGATTAGTGGCGTGGGCGCCAGTTATCTATTCACTAAACTGTTGACCCAAGTCTTTAATATTAAGCCAAAAATGGCGCTCGGTTACTCAATGGGCGAAGCAGCCATGTGGGCCAGCCTAGATGTGTGGCAAACGCCCCATGCTATGATCAACGCCACAGAAAATAGCGATATTTTCAACCATGCCATTTCTGGCGAGCTAACCGCAGTCCGCCGAGCGTGGCAACTTAAGGATAATGAATCCATAGTGTGGAACAGCTTTGTGGTACGCTCAGGTAGCAATGAAATCAAAGCATTACTGCCAGAGTTCCCTCGCGCTTATTTAGCCATCATTCAAGGTGATACCTGTGTCATTGCAGGCTGCGAAGCGAGCTGTAAAGCCCTACTTGCCAAGTTAGGCAAACGCGGCATTGCTGCCAATCGCGTCACGGCAATGCATACTGCGCCTGCCATGTTAGTCCACGGGCAAGTACAAGATTTCTATACTCAAGCGCTAAAACCCGAGGCGCTAAATCCCGAGGCATTAAAACCTGAGGCGCTAAAAGCGGCGGCGCAAGACTCGCCGATCCGCTTTATCAGTGCAGCGCAAACTGCGCCAGTCACCCTTGATAGCACAAGCATTGGCCGCGCGATTGCCGATACCTTTTGTTCGCAGCTCGACTTTAGTGCGCTCATTCAAAATGCCACTGAGCAAGGCGCAAGACTATTTGTCGAAGTGGGTGCCGATAGGCAAACCAGCACACTCATAGATAAAATCAGCCATGCCCATGCAGGCCAAAGCACCGAGAACGCAACTACAGCAGCCATTGCCTGCAATGCCAAGGGTGCCGATGCGATTACCAGCTTACTCAAGTGTTTAGCTCAGCTGATAAGCCACAGAGTACCGTTGTCGCTCGCGCCGCTTATTCAGCCATTAAGCACTAACGCAGCCCCTTTATCATCAGCAGTATCACCAAAAGGAGAACCCCTGTGAGTTCTCAGCATTCCCCTACTATTGATAAAACTACCGTGCCTATGATTTTGTCAAAAAGTGCGTCAAACAGCGCATCAAAAAGTGCGTCAAAAATTGCGATTGTCGGCCTCGCGACTCAATATCCTGATGCCGATAATCCTCAAACCTTTTGGCAAAACCTGCTGGATAAAAAAGACTCACGCACCCAAATCAGCCGCGAGAAGCTCAATGCCAATCCCGCCGATTACCAAGGTGTGCAGGGACAATCTGACCGTTTTTACTGTGATAAGGGCGGCTACATTCAACACTTTAAGTTTGATGCTAGGGGCTATCAACTGCCTGAGTCCGCCTTTGACGGTTTAGATGAAAGCTTTTTATGGGCACTCGATTGCAGTCGTAAAGCCCTGCAAGACGCAGGGATTGCCCCAAGCGATGCCGTACTGGCGCGCACTGGTATCGTAATGGGAACCTTGTCGTTCCCCACGGCCCGATCCAATGAATTATTTTTGCCTCTGTATCATCAGACCGTTGAAAAGGCGCTGCAAAACAAACTTAATCAAAGCGCATTTCAGCTGGCTGATTTTGGCAACTCAGTTAACGATCTCAATGCCAATAGCCAAACCTTAAACATCGCCAATGGCGCCGTTGCTCACACAGCCTCAAAACTGGTCAGCGATGCACTCGGTTTGGGTGGCACCCAGTTGAGTCTGGACGCCGCCTGCGCCAGCTCGGTTTATGCGCTCAAACTCGCCTGCGATTACCTGACCACAGGCAAGGCAGATATGATGCTTGCGGGCGCAGTATCAGGCGCCGATCCCTTCTTTATCAACATGGGATTCTCGATTTTCCACGCCTATCCAGATCACGGTATTTCAGCGCCCTTTGATAGTAACAGCAAGGGCTTATTCGCCGGAGAAGGCGCAGGGGTGTTAGTCTTAAAACGCTTGGAGGATGCCGAGCGCAATGGCGATAACATCTATGCCGTCGTCAGCGGCATTGGTTTGTCGAACGACGGTAAAGGCCAGTTTGTATTAAGCCCCAACAGCAAGGGCCAAGTGCAAGCCTTCGAGCGCGCCTATAGTGCCGCAAACACACTGCCTGCCAATATCGAAGTGATTGAATGCCATGCCACAGGCACGCCGCTTGGGGATAAGGTCGAACTCGCTTCGATGGAACGCTTTTTTGAGGACAAACTCTCGGGCTCTGCGGTACCGCTGATCGGTTCGGCAAAATCCAACTTAGGCCATTTACTCACAGCCGCGGGCATGCCGGGGATCATGAAGATGATTTTTGCCATGCGCTCGGGTCGACTGCCGCCAAGTATTAACTTATCGGCGCCGATATCTTCGCCTAAGGGCTTGTTTAGCGCTAAAAATCTGCCAACAGAATTGCATGCTTGGCCAGATAAAGCCGGCAATGACCGCCGCCACGCGGGTGTTTCCGTGTTTGGTTTTGGCGGCTGTAACGCGCATTTATTGCTGGAATCCTATGCAGCGGCAAATACCAGTAGTAAGCGTCAGCAGAGTGCTGCCACAGTAAGCTACCAACATACACCATTAAATATCATTGGCTTAGCATCACACTTCGGGCCTTTATCCTCCATAAATGCACTGGATAACACGATTCATGCTCGGCAAGATGCCTTTATCCCGCTGCCCGCTAAACGCTGGAAAGGCTTAGATAAACATCCTGAGATCTTAGCTAACTTTGGTTTGCCTTCTGTCCCGCAGGGCGCATATATCGACCAGTTCGATTTTGACTTCCTGCGCTTTAAAGTGCCGCCCAATGAAGACGACCGCCTGATCTCCCAGCAACTGCTGCTGATCAAAGTGGCCGATGAAGCGATTCGTGATGCCAACTTAAAGCCCGGTGGCAAGGTTGCTGTATTAGTAGCGATGGAAACCGAACTGGAATTACACCAGTTCCGTGGCCGCGTAAATCTGCACACTCAACTGGCAGACAGTCTTAAAAAACAAGGGATAACACTCACACAAGCCGAGTATCTCGCCCTTGAAAAAATCGCCATGGACAGTGTGCTCGATGCCGCCAAACTGAACCAATACACCAGTTTTATTGGCAACATCATGGCGTCACGTATCGCATCCCTTTGGGACTTTAACGGCCCTGCCTTTACCATTTCAGCGGCGGAGCAATCGGTCGCCCGCTGTATCGATGTGGCCGAGAACCTCTTGTCCCAAGAATCCTTAGATGCCGTAGTGATCGCCGCAGTCGATTTAAGTGGCAGTCTAGAGCAAGTGATCCTCAAAAATGCCGTATCGCCAGTGGCATTTAATGCGACTGACACTGGCTGGAAAGTCGGTGAAGGTGCAGGCGCATTAGTGCTCACGACAGCGCAATCAAGTACAGCCCAGCCAAGTAATGCCGCTGACAATGCTAATGCCAATAGCAGCTATGGCGACAGTTATGGTCACATCAGCGGCCAAGTATTTGGCGCGATTTGTGACATACAAGGTAATAGCAACACAGCGCGCATTTGCGATGACCTGTTAACCCAAGCCAAGGTGAATAGCAGCCAGATTAGCTTGATTGAAAACAGTATTTCTGTTGAGCAACTTGCCGATTCAGAGTTGGTACTCAATACCCTGTTGCCGAGTGTGAACCAGCGCAGCCAAGCCGCTGATACCCTAGGCCACAATTTTGCTGCTGCGGGAATGGCGAGTATTTTGAGCGCGCTGTTGCAGCTTAAAAATCAAGCGCAACTTAACAAGCATTCTTCTCAAGCTCAGCAGCACGCGCTCGTTGCCACGTTTAGCCAAGGTAAATGCTCGCAGTTACTGCTCAGCCAAAGTGCCACGCAAGCATACAATTTGCAGCAAAGGCTTGAACAAGACTTAACGCTTTCAGAGCAAAAACACTTAATAAAACAAGTGACACTCGGTGGCCGCGATATCTATCAGCATATCCTTGATACGCCGCTCGCAGGCCTTGATGCTATACAACAAAAAGCCCGAGCCATGACAGCACTGCCAGCGCGCAGCCAACGTAAACATTTGGCCCAAATAGCGAGCAAAGACACGAGTCGCTTTGCAACAAGCAGCCCAACCACGGCTCAACAAAAAGAAACATTAAGCAGCATGCCAATTAATGCCCTAAGCACGACCAATAACAACGCCACTCAAGCAGAGCTAAAAGACGCGGCATTTTTAAGCAATCAGCAACTCGCCCGAGAGGCGCATTTAGCCTTTTTGCAAAGTCGCGCTGAAGGCTTGAAACTGGCCGATGCCTTGATGAAAGCCCAGCTTGCCAGCGAGTTAGCCGTCAATGGCCAAGCTGCGCCAGTACAACAGCAAGCCATTGTTCAGGCATCTGCGACAGCGGTTCTTCCACCTCCTGTGCTTTTTCCCAATCATGCAAAAGTGCCTGAGTACACGCCGCCAACACCGATAAGCAAGCCTTGCATTTGGGATTATGCAGATTTAGTCGAGTACGCCGAAGGTGATATTGCTAAAGTATTTGGCCCAGATTACGCCATTATCGACAGCTATTCGCGTCGTGTACGCCTGCCAACGACTGACTATTTGCTGGTATCTCGGGTAACGAAATTAAACGCCCAGATGAACCAATATCAGCCTTGCACTATGACCACGGAATACGATATTCCTGTGGACGCACCGTATTTGGTCGATGGCCAAATCCCTTGGGCCGTGGCGGTCGAATCGGGTCAATGCGACTTGATGCTGATCAGCTACTTAGGTATCGATTTTGAAAACAAGGGCGAGCGCGTTTATCGTCTGCTCGATTGCACCCTGACCTTCCTTGGCGACTTACCGCGCGGTGGCGACACCCTGCGCTACGATATTTCCATCAATCACTTTGCCCGCAATGGCGATACCTTGTTGTTCTTCTTCTCCTACGAATGTTTCGTGGGCGACAAGCTGATCCTTAAAATGGATGGCGGCTGTGCCGGTTTCTTCACCGACAAAGAACTGGCCGACGGCAAAGGCGTTATTCACACCGAAGCCGAAATCAAAGCGCGCAACCTCGCCTTTAACAATCCGAATAAGCCGCGCTTTAATCCGTTACTGAACTGCGCGCAAAACCAATTTGATTACAGTCAAATCCATAAACTGCTCGGCGCCGATATCGGTGGCTGTTTTGGCGGCGCCCATGCGGCGCATCAAGCCCAGTATGGTTTGCAGCCCTCTTTATGTTTTGCATCCGAAAAATTCCTGATGATTGAACAAGTCAGCAATCTTGAGGTGCATGGCGGCGCGTGGGGCTTAGGCTCAGTTCAAGGCCATAAGCAGCTCGAAGCTGATCATTGGTATTTCCCGTGTCATTTCAAGGGCGACCAAGTGATGGCGGGATCGTTAATGGCCGAAGGCTGTGGTCAATTACTGCAATTCTTTATGCTGCATATTGGGATGCACCTCGGTGTAAAAGACGGTCGTTTCCAACCGCTAGAAAATGCGTCACAAAAAGTGCGCTGTCGCGGTCAAGTTTTGCCGCAATCTGGCCTGCTCACCTATCGCATGGAAATCACCGAAATCGGTATGAGCCCGCGCCCGTATGCTAAGGCGAATATCGATATTTTGCTCAATGGCAAAGTGGTCGTGGATTTCCAAAACCTTGGAGTGATGATCAAAGAAGAAGCCGAATGCACCCGCTACCTCGCGGATAATGCCAACAGCACAGCTAACAATACGACTAGAAATGTAGCTAAAAATGCTGTTTCGGCTGCGCCGCTTGTTTCAACAACACCAGTATCGTTAGCGGCGCCATTGATGGCACAGCTGCCAGATTTAACTGCACCTACCAATAAAGGCGTAGTGCCGCTTAAGCATGTACCTGCGCCGATTGCGCCAGCGGATTCAAAGTACGCCAACCGCGTGCCCGATACCCTGCCGTTCACGCCATACCACATGTTCGAATTTGCCACGGGTGATATCGAAAACTGCTTCGGCCCTGATTTCAGCATCTATCGCGGCCTTATTCCACCGCGCACGCCTTGCGGAGATTTACAGCTTACCACCCGCGTGGTTGCGATTGACGGCAAACGCGGCGAGCTGAAAAAGCCCTCTTCGTGTATCGCTGAATACGAAGTGCCAGCAAACGCTTGGTATTATGATAAAAACAGCCATCACGCCGTTATGCCCTATTCTGTGCTGATGGAAATATCACTGCAGCCAAACGGTTTTATCTCAGGTTATATGGGCACCACATTGGGCTTCCCCGGCCAAGAGCTGTTCTTCCGTAACTTAGACGGCAACGGTAAGCTGCTGCGCCATGTGGATTTACGTGGCAAAACCATAGTGAACGACTCACGTTTGTTATCGACTGTGATTGCTGGCAGTAACATCATCCAGAATTTTAGTTTTGAATTAAGCTGCGATGGCGAGCCTTTCTACCAAGGTAAAGCGGTATTTGGTTACTTCAAGGGCGATGCGCTGAAAAACCAGTTAGGCATAGACAACGGCAAGATCACTCAGCCTTGGCATGTGCAAAATGGCATAGCAGCCGATAGCCAAATCAATCTGTTAGATAAACAACATCGCAGCTTTAACGCACCAAAAGGTCAACCACATTACCGTTTAGCGGGCGGTCAACTTAACTTTATCGACAAGGCTGAAATCGTAAAAGCCGGCGGTAAAGCGGGCCTTGGCTATTTATACGCCGAGCGCACGATTGACCCGAGTGATTGGTTCTTCCAATTCCATTTCCATCAAGATCCTGTGATGCCAGGCTCCTTAGGGGTTGAAGCCATTATCGAGCTGATGCAAACCTATGCGATTAACCAAGACCTTGGTGCGGGTTTTAAGAATCCTAAATTTGGGCAGATTTTATCGGATATCAAATGGAAATATCGCGGCCAAATTAACCCATTAAACAAGCAGATGTCGCTAGATGTACACATTACCAGCGTGACAGACGACAATGGCAAACGCATCATTATGGGCGATGCCAACTTGAGTAAAGATGGCCTGCGGATTTATGAAGTTAAAGATATCGCCATCTGTATTGAAGAAGCCTAGCGAGTTTACGCTGTTAGAAAGACGCTAATCTCGAATAACAAATAACGAATAACGAATAACGAATAACAAATAGTTGCGCCGCCTTGGCTATCCACATCACCAAGGCGGCACAAATAACATGAGAACACCTATGACTAGCCATACTCTAGATCAATTCAATAGCAATAACGAAAAACTCAGCCCTTGGCCGTGGCAAGTCAACGATGCCGCGCTGAGCTTTGATATCGACGCATTAGGCAAAAAACTCAAAGATTTAAGCCAAGCCTGTTACTTAGTGAATCACAGTGAAAAAGGCTTAGGCATAGCGCAAACGGCCGAAGTAACAACAAGCGACAGCCAAGCGCCACTAGGCTCACACCCCGTCAGCGCCTTTGCGCCCGCCCTTGGCACCCAAAGTTTAGGCGACAGTAATTTTCGCCGCGTACACGGGGTTAAATACGCTTACTACGCTGGCGCTATGGCCAACGGTATTGCCTCGGAAGAACTGGTTATCGCCCTTGGCCAAGCGGGCATTTTGTGCTCATTTGGCGCGGCGGGGTTAATTCCATCCCGCGTTGAAGCGGCCATTACCCGCATTCAAGCGGCGCTGCCTAATGGTCCTTATGCCTTTAACTTAATTCACAGCCCAAGCGAGCCCGCATTAGAGCGCGGCAGTGTTGAGTTATTCTTAAAACATAAAGTGCGCACGGTCGAAGCCTCGGCATTTTTAGGTTTAACGCCGCAAATCGTCTATTACCGCGCAGCAGGTTTGAGCCGCGACGAACATGGCGAAATAGTCATTGGCAACAAAGTCATAGCCAAAATCAGCCGTACCGAAGTCGCGACTAAGTTTATGGAGCCGGCGCCTGCCAAAATCCTCCAGCAATTAGTGAGTGATGGCCTTATCAGCCAAGACCAAATGGCGATGGCATTGCTGGTGCCAATGGCGGACGACATAACAGCCGAAGCCGACTCTGGCGGCCATACCGACAATCGTCCGTTAGTCACGCTTTTGCCGACGATTTTGGCGCTCAAAGATGAAATCCAAGCTAAGTATCAATATAAAACGCCCATCCGTGTGGGCGCTGGCGGCGGCGTCGGTACTCCCGATGCTGCATTAGCCACCTTCAACATGGGCGCGGCCTTTATCGTTACAGGCTCAATCAACCAAGCCTGCGTCGAAGCGGGCGCCAGCGAACACACACGTAAGTTACTCGCCACCACAGAAATGGCCGATGTGACTATGGCGCCTGCCGCCGATATGTTCGAAATGGGCGTGAAATTACAAGTGGTTAAGCGCGGCACTCTGTTCCCGATGCGCGCCAATAAGCTTTATGAAATCTACACCCGTTACGATTCGATTGATGCCATCCCTGCGGACGAGCGTAAAAAACTCGAAGAGCAAGTGTTCCGCTCATCACTCGATGATATTTGGGCTGGCACAGTCGCCCACTTTAACGAGCGCGATCCTAAGCAAATCGAGCGCGCACTGGATAACCCCAAACGTAAGATGGCGCTGATTTTCCGCTGGTATTTGGGTCTATCGAGCCGCTGGTCGAACACAGGCGAAGTCGGCCGCGAAATGGATTACCAAATTTGGGCAGGCCCAGCACTGGGTGCATTTAACGCTTGGGCAAAAGGCAGTTATTTAGATGACTATAAAGCCCGTAATGCGGTCGATTTAGCCAAACATTTAATGGTGGGCGCAGCATATCAATCCCGCATTAACCTGCTGTTATCCCAAGGCGCGAGCATTCCAGTTAGCCTGCAGCGCTGGAAACCATTAAATCGTTTTTAAACGTATTTAGCTCCTATCATCTTGTATTATAAGATCATAATATCTTCAAGCCGACACAAACTCACAGTGTCGGCTTTTATTTATCTTTACTTATGAACGACATCAGCTCACAGTCTTTGATTCAACGTATTAGGCTGAAACTCTTACCGAAGCTTAGGTAAAAATTGCCTACCCCTCTTTTAATTCACTCACACCATTTTAAATAAAATGATTTAAATTATATTTAAAATCAATTAACTACTTAAAATTTTTAAAGTTGGCATTAAGATCGCAATCAAGTAAGAGCCATTAGCCGTTACCTTACAAGTGACACAAACGGTCATGCGAAGGATTAATACAAGGGCAGGAGGTTATTATGCTAGGTTGGACATTAGTATTTCTAGTTGTTGCCGTGATTGCCGGGTTGTTAGGATTTGCTGGGATTGCTGGCGCAGCGGCGGGAATAGCGAAAATCATTTTCTTCATATTTATTGTGTTATTAGTGATTTCTCTGCTGATCAATGCCCTTAAGGGCAAATCACCGCGACTATAATTTTTTTTAGAAAAGGAGATAGATATGAAACCATTTACCCTGATGACAAGTGCAGCATTCGCATTATTACTCGCCCTAGGTTTAACGGCCTGTAGTGATAACAAAGCCGAAGACGCGGGCGAAAAAATCGATGAAGTAATGACTGATACAGGTAATGCCATCGAAGATGCCTGTGAAGAAGTCAAAGAAGGTGTTAAAGCTAAAGATACTAAGTGCTAAACAAACCTCACTTTAGGGTGGCAATAGACTCGTCTACTGCCACCCTTTTGGTTTAGACTCGCTCATTTCTGCATCTCTCATCTCGACATCTATCCATTCAAGTGCAACGATTTTAACCAAGAACAATGGCATTGGAGGACTTGCATGCTAACGAAGATCCACATCAAATATTTGTACACTGCAGGTGCAGTATTGTTAGCCTATTTTGCAGTAACAGACACTTCTCCCCTGCTCACTTTCATTTGTGCATGGACAAGTCTGTCACTGTTTTTAGTCGGTTCAGCCTATTGGTTTAATCTCGCCAGTATTTTTAGAAAACGCCAAGATGGCACTATCCCTTGGTATATTCGTTGGGGTTTTATTCCCTTTTTATTAGGCAGTCGACTCTATAACCACTGGGCCAGAAAATACGATTCAGTACCACCCATGCAGAGGATTGATGAACATCTGTATCTCGGCTGTAGACTGTTTTCCGCAGATCTGGAAAAGATTAAAGCCAATAAGATCACTGCCATTCTGGATGTCACCGCTGAATTTGATGGCTTAGATTGGTCGCAATTTGAAGATCATATCGAGTATTTAAATATTCCCATCCTCGACCATAGCGTACCGACCAGTGCCCAACTCAATCAAGCCGTTAACTGGCTGCACCGCCAAGTACGCGCCAATAAACAGGTACTCATCCACTGTGCTATGGGTCGTGGCCGCTCAGTGCTGGTGCTCGCCGCTTATTTGGTTTGTAAAGATAAACAACAGCACTTCGCCGAAGTACTGCAACAGATAAAGCAAATACGCAAAACCGCTGGCTTAAACAAATGGCAATTACGCGCGCTAGATCGCATGCTCAGTCAAGGGAAAATTAACATCCACAAAGTGGCGTGGATTATCGCCAACCCAGTCTCTGGTGGCGGGAAATGGCAAGAATACAGCGAGCAAATCCAAGATGAACTCAAAGCCTATTTTGACCTGACTTTAAAACTCACAACAGCAGACGAAACCGCAAATGTCTTCGCCGAGCAAGCCCGTAATGCAGGCGCTGATATTATTATAGCCTGTGGTGGCGATGGTACTGTGACTGAAGTGGCCTCTCAAATCGTTGATACGGATATCGTCTTAGGCATCATTCCTCTTGGCACAACTAATGCCCTCAGCCATGCCCTCTTTGGTTTAGGCAGTAAGCTTATTCCTATCTCTCAGGCGCTGGATAATATTATTCAAGGGCATTGCCAAGCCATTGATACCGCGCGTTGTAATGAGGAGTTAGTGTTGTTGCTCGTAGGCATAGGGTTTGAGCAACAAATGATTGAATCCGCGAACCGTGAGCGTAAAAATGCCCTCGGCCAGTTTGCCTACCTCGATGGCTTATGGCGCGCAGTGAATGCCGATATCACTTTAACCATCCAGCTCAGCTTAGATGATGCAAAACCCACAACATTGACGACCCATAGCCTAATCGTTGCCAATGCCGCACCGTTTACCAGCGTGTTGGCGCAGGGCGATGGCGAACCAAACATGACCGACGGTTTACTCGACATTACTTGGTTGGATGCTGGCGATGAACCCAAAGAGCAGTTGCTTAGCCTCGCTGAATTAGCGATTGCAGGATGGGTGAAAGAAGGTAATAAAAATGTGCGAGATCAACAAGCGAGTGCAAGTAAAGTCCATCATGCCCATGCTAAAAAGGTCACTATCAGCAGCCAGCCTAAGTGTAAATATGTGATTGATGGTGAAGTATTTGAGCCTGCGGATCTCACGATAGAAGTCCAGCCAGCATCTCTTAAAGTGTTTGTTCCTTATCAGGAAACCACTGAGCAAGATGAGTGATCGTTGTGGAGGACATCCAGCCTAACTTTTTAGGCTGGATGACTGAGCATTTATAGAACGAACAAAAAATATAAAATATTCAACAAAATAAATATAACCAGCAGAACCAGTACCCGCATGAAATTAAATTCACTACCTTTAATATTGATCTGTGCCAGTAACAATAAGAGGCATTGATAGTTTGCACAATCAACATCTAACTCATTTCCAGACGCTTTCGAGTTAAACCAAAGACTCACATCAACGTAAATAAACAGTTGCGATATAACTCATACTGCAAATATAAGCTGCAACTTTGCAGTTGCAGCTAAGGTGTTATTGACCCGCAGCAGTATCCTCACCGGTCCAGAGTCGCATGATACGATAAGGCGGTTTGGCTGTTTCGGCTTTTCCATTAAAGGCTTTTGCTTTATGCAATTGATTCACTGAAATATATAACCAGCCTGTTTCACCAAATTGCACACTATCAGGAAAATCCAGTAGTGGAGAACTGACCGCTGTTGTTAGTGTGTCTTTGTTATCTAGCATGGAAATGGCATTGTGGTTCAAATTGGTAAAGTAATGATTACCTTGTTTGGACGTTGCTGCGCCATCTGATACAGGCTTGGCTCCGACTAATTTTACCGTGGCGATAATTTTATCATTATTGCCTGTTTGTAAAGCCGCAGTCGATAACTGATACCAGTGAGTGCCATTCATTGCACCATAATAGAGTGTACTTCCATCGGCAGATAAACTGATTGGATTGACCGCTACACTGGCGACTTTGCCATTAAACAATGTTGTTTTGTTATCTATGTTCATTACTGCATCCGTTTCGGCCTGCAGCGAGCTATGACCTGAAAAACGTATTGTATGGCCATCGTCGATACGCACCGCTAAGAGGCCAGGGTTGGCGATATCGGCTAAATAAATCCAGCCTTTTTGAGAGTCGACAACCAGATCCTGCATAAAGCTGCCTTTAGGCGCGAGAGCTTGTGGTAGGACGATTTGTTTATATAGACTGCCGTCCTTAATGTTGAATCCCCAAATCCTTGTCTGGCCTAATTCTAACCCCATATCTGCGGTCCAGAGGTGTCCAGCCTTGTCCTGAGCAATACCTAATAAGGTATCAAATTGAGCAGTATTGGCTGTCGATGTTTTTTGCAAATCCATTGAAGGCCAAGCTTTATAAGCGTTGGTCTCACGATTAACTTCAATCAATTGCAAACCTGATGGTGTATCAAATGGATGTACTGTGGCAAAAATCCGACCTTGTGCAGTGACGCTGACATTGCCAGGTCGTATTGGCAATTCAGCGACTGTTTCAAGACTTCCTACTGCTGGGGTGGCGTTCACAAAACTACTGGCTGTCAAAGAAAGCCATAATGCTGTTGTTAATAAGTGTTTCATATTCTATCTCCGCTTTTTCTGTTTAAGGGCTGTAGAATAGGAGTTATTATTTACAAAAAAAAGAGTATAAAGTTTAGCTCTGTTTCAATATTAATTTGATAATTAATGTTTATTCAGCAGTCGTTTCACCGGTCTCGACTTGCTGCTCGTACTTGCTGAGCTTGTTGTAGAGGGTTTTAACGCTGATCCCCAGTTGTTCGGCGGTATCCGTTTTATTACCTTGAGTGGTTTCTAGTGCTTGATAAATAGCGATTCTCTCTAAATCATCTAAGCGCATGCCTTGGGGGATAACAACTTGCTCACCACCACATAAACCCACTTCATTCGTCTGAGGTAGCTGTAAATGGCTGGGTAAAATATCCTGATCGGCCAGAATATAGGCTCGCTCAATTGCATGTTTTAATTCGCGCACATTACCAGACCAAGGGTACTTAGCAATCATCTGAATACAGTCTTCAGCTAAGCTCTTATTCTGCTTTTCGGCCACGTTACGATAGGCAAGAAAATGCTGCGCAAGCCCAATAATATCTTCGCCACGTTCCCGTAAGGGCGGAACGCGAATGGGAAACTGAGCCAAACGAAAGTACAAATCTTCTCGAAATAGCCCTGCCTCTATCGCCACTATGGGATCACGGTTAGTCGCTGCCACAATACGTACGTTTGCACGTTGCACTTTGTCACCACCCACAGGACGATACTCGCTATTTTCCAACACTCTGAGTAACTTCACTTGATGATCAATCGGCATTTCGGTGACTTCATCGAGAAACAAAGTCCCGCCTTCAGCCTGTTCAAATACGCCTTTGTGGTCGCGATTCGCCCCCGTAAATGCACCTTTGACATGACCAAACAGCTCACTGTCGACCAATTCAGGGCTTAATGCACCACAGTTAATCGCAATAAAAGGCTCGTTCACCCTAGGGCTGGCAAGATGTATGGTATTAGCAACCAGTTCTTTCCCGACCCCACTTTCCCCAATAATCAGCACATTACTGCCTGTCGCAGAGACGCGACGAATTGTACGATATAGCTTGTGCATAGGAGCTGATGAACCAACAAGCAAACCGTACTGGTCTAGCTCGCTAGCAAAAGGATGCAGTCGATTAGGCGATGATGCTAAATACTGTGCAAAATCAGCAAAAATTTCGCTGATTAGCGGCATATCGTAAGGTTTGCGAAAGTGGTAACCCGCAAAATGAGACATTAACTGATCAAGATTAGGGTTTGGCTGACCATCGGAGAGAAAAATAAACTCAATATTTGACATGGCCGTATTATCCAGCAGCACAAGGTAATCTTCTCGACTAAGACTGGATAACTCAATAATGGCAACATCGACGTGATTTGCCCCTAGCTGCTCTATCCAAGGCAAGTCATCGACACTGCGTAGCTTATTAAAGTCAGCAGCGCCAGCAAGTTCGATGATTGCTTGCTCGGCGCCAACATCCTGCAAGTGATAAAAAAGTGTCAGTCGAGCCATGCGTATCTACTCCCTGTATGAAAAACTACTGTATGTCAGCCATGAAATTTTAACAACAGCAACGGTAATAGTTGCCGATGTTCTAAGATGATATCTCGATGAACTGAGAATATCAGTCTAAAAATCAGCCTGTTAAAATATCATTAAAAACGAGAACAGAATATGCATGGTAGCTGAACGAAACGAAATCAGTTTACCCAAGCAGTTAAACAATCTATGTCGAACACTGGCATTAGGAGGCCCATAATGAAGTCTAATGTTGTGCAACATCAGACTGATATCCGCGCCGATATCATGTTGATCGATGAAATCATCAAGCTGAATCAAGAAGGACTCACATTTTACAACCAAGCGAGGAGGTATGTCGAAGACTATAATCTTAAGCGTGTTTTTTCCGCCAAAGCTAACATCCACCAACGAATGTTAACTCGGTTTGAACAGCTGAGACGTTTGGCTGACGAGCCAATTAATGGCCTAAGTCACACCGTGCCCATCACTTATACTCAAGCAACAGAATTGCTGCAACAGTGCCAAATTTCGCAGGCTATGACCGCCCTTGTCGACATAGAGCAGCAAGTGCTAATCCAAATAAAACAAGCAGTAAGGCAAGCGCATCAGCCACAACTTGCAAACCAACTTGCAGAAGGCGCCGCTTGGCTGCAAATGAGTTACGACGGTACGGGATCGCTCAATCACCATTAATTCCCTCTCGCTAAGTGAGCCATATTTAACCGACTCCCCCACTTTTACTACAGACATAATACCGCACTGATGAGTGCGGTTTTTTATGCTCGAATGATGGCTCAGCATGCCAGAAAAAATTACATTTTGTCGGTAAAAAAGACCGACCAAAAGGAAAATGCCAAGGTATAAAAACGCCAGATAAAACAATTAAAACATTAAAAATCATCACCTTAAAAACATTGGCACGATTGGCGCATTATCTAGCTTCGAGAAAACAACGGAGGATATGATTATGAAAACTACAACAGCATCAGTACTAGTGGCTTTACTTGTCGGTTCAATCAGTTTAAATGTGGCCGCCGCCCAAGATTGGAAAGGCGGAACCAAGGATGCGTGGATCGATGGTAAAGCAGAAACCACTTTACTGCTCAACACGAATCTCAATTCCTTCGACATCATTACAGATGTCAAAGATGGTAAAGTGACGTTAACAGGTAAAGTGGAAAGCAGTGTGGATAAAGCCCTCGCCACAGAGCTCATCAAGAGCTTAGATGGGGTGAAAGATGTCGATAACCAACTCACTGTGATGAATGAAAAAGAAGGCACCAGTGAAGTTGTTGCCACCTTAACTGACTCTAAAGTTGCCACAGTCATCAAAACGCGTTTACTGTTTTCAACTGACGTATCCGGCACCCAAATTAATGTGGATGTTGCCAATGGCATAGTCACATTGAAAGGTGAAGTTGCCAGCGATGCCGAACGTCAGTTAGCACTGAAAATTGCCGAAAATACCGACGATGTGAAAAAGGTCGTTGATAAAATTAAAGTTGTTAAAAAAGTGTCTTAACTCTCGCGACAACGGCACTTTTTAAATTAAACGTATTTTAAGTAACAGCACACCGATCTAGACTCAAGGTTCGATAGTGCTTTATGAAAAAAGAATCAAAAAAACCAGCCTCAGCTGGTTTTTTTATGTCCATTTTCAGACTCAATCGAAAAGACTTACTCGCTTAAATTAAGAAGGGTGAATTAAGATGACTCGAATGATAATAAAGGAGAAGAGTTACAGAAAACTGAGCTAAAACACAGGCGTTACTCAAGCTTCAAAGCCAAACTAAGCTTCAAAGCCAAACTGGAATGCATAAAAATGTTGGCCATTCTCAATATTGATGGTCATAGTGCCAGTTAACCCCTGCAACTCCCCCGCCCCAGAATGGGGTATCACTTCTAAGATCAGACGATTTTGTCCATCGGTCATAATGCCAAAATGTTGTAACACAAAACTGCCCTGCTTACCGCACAAGTTGCCAACCACTTGTTCAATGGGCACATAGCCAGCTGAGCCCTTGACTGACGTCATAGCACTGAGCATTTCCCCTTTACTGCGCCCCTCAAGCTCACCATAAAAGGTTTTATCTAAGCCCATACGCCCTAAGGTCACACCACCAATGCCAGTAGCATAGGGGCTATCTGGAGTGAGCTTAACATCAAATTTCCCAGTGATTTTGCTAACTTGCATGACACTCTCCTTGTCGAAATCTTATGCTGACCTATTACCTGCTAACGCTTGCTATTGAAGCAAACATCACCCACAGACCGAAAAACAACTTAGCATAAGCCTGCGCAGATCCATAATGGCATTTACACGCTACTTATGTATGCTGGTCTCACTCACTATCATCTCTATGGTTTTGACTATTTCAGGGCTTTCAGACATAGGTTGGTCAGACGCTCTATCGCGATAAGTCACAGCAATTTTGAATGGGGCTTCAAAAGGATAAACAGGTTCAATACTATCCACTTCGATTCGATCGCCAAGCATGACACTGCCTAAGTGTTTCAAGCTATTGTGTTTAAAATCCAGATTAAACAATCCAAGATACCAAAATACGCCTGAACCTTGAGTCGTCACAATAAAGGGCGCCACAAAGGGCATAGTTTGCATTTTAGGATCATCTTGAATCGGTGCGTCACTTTGGGTGTCCGGCTCTAGAGCGGGATCGAAATTTAACGGTGTAATGCGCAAGTAATCGAGTAATGCTCGACCTTTTACCTCACCATCTTGGTAGTCGCCCATAGCAAACTCTGTTTGCTTGATCTTAATAAAATGTGTCAGTGCAACGGACTTGCCGCCCTCAGGCAGCGTTATTTCAACAGGATTGGCGGTATTTAAGCTAAAGAGTTTGAGCATCACTTCCGATGCATTCGCCACAGGCTTTACCTCAAAAGGTGTCACAGTTTCGATCTCATTCGCCTGAGCCTGAGTTTTTTCATGCGCCATGGCTTCATCGTATTGCATCACCTGTCCATCTTCCATCACCATATAAATATCATCATTGGTCATGTTGAAACGGTAAATACCCGCAGCAAGTAAGGCTAATACCACTAAGGTTGCCGCTATGGTTAATTTTACAAACGTACTCATCTTCTCTCCCCAATCGCGCTCGTTATGCGCTACTTTTCTAACACCGATAAACTTCAAATCAATGTCGGAGCAGTATTACAGATACTGAGTTAAAGCGAAGTGGGTAAAGTATAAAAAATGCCGCTATTTTGAATTTTGTCAGGCTAAGTTCAGCAACATGCCTTTTACTCGACCAATATGATGGGCCGAGTAAATACTCAGCCCAATACATCACTACTTTTCGTTTTTCCACAAGGCAGGGGTCTGGCTTGGTTGCCAATTGCTTTGGGAGAAATGCGCTTGCACTAAGGAATAGATTTTATCTTGATAGGACACAAACTCAGGTAGTTGATAATTATGCTGATCCTGCCAAGCAGGGGCATAATTATCTAGCGTATCAAAACGATACCCTTGACGTTGAGCTTCTTCAACAAAACGCTTAATTTTAGGCAAGTTGATGGTTGCACCTTGTCCGCGGTGCGCATTCTCAAACAGGAAGTCGTGGGTCAAGATCACCACTTTCCTGTTATGTAAACCATCACTACAATCTAAGTTCTGCGTACGACTGTTAAGCGGATTCATCGTCGTTCCTGCGCAGGTGTTAATCACTTGATTGACTTTTGCCACCAGCTCAACCCCATCGGCCATGGATTCAGCAGGAAAGGCAACCCCCCAATCCTCTGGTCCCCAGTCTAGATCCCAGCCAAATATTTTATAGTCACTCTCGGCAAGCATGTTTTGAATTTGCACCGCAACTTGCGAACTGTTGGTCGAGGTTTCTGCGGTACAAGCAAAAGCAGGATCCCAAGGCGGCACAGTATCGGATGTCGCACACAAGCCGTCGCCTTTGAGTTTACTGGTCACTCGCCAACCATTGGTGTAAGGCAAACGTGCCAACTTAGTCATCTTGTTATTGGGATAACTGGCGGCATTAGGAATAAGTTCAACCACTTTGGCCGTGTTCGTCACAAAATAGGTGAAATCGGTGGCCGCATCTTGATAGGATTTTACAGGCCAGAGTCCAACTTGATTACAATATGCCGCCCCAGATTGCACGCCATCAGTGCAGTTATGCAGCATATGATCGTAACTGTGGTTTGCCAGAATATGACCATCGTCTAGCAAACGTTGTAGGGCGACAGCCGCTAATGCCTCGTTTTCATCTCCTTCGCCATACATATGAAACGCATTAATAAAGAACGTCGCCTTAATATTGGCATCCTTTAACGCATCTAACAGCCCTAAGGTCGCGTCAATTGGACCATCATCAAAGGTAAGGTAAATGGTTTTATCGCTGGCGTAGGCCGCACTTAAGCCAGTACTCAAGCTCGCAACACAAAGCCCAACTGCAACGGCTATCGATTTCAGTTTCATGATTTCATCCTATAAATAATGTTTAAAGATGAATAAGTTAGTTCTCTTTACGCACTGGTTAATTCATAACCTGTAGACAGCGAGTTCACTCATCCGTTTAGCTTATCTATAGTGAGTAATCCCGCTGGCATTAGTTATACCATCCTAGCAACAAGCCATACTTTTCTACGCTAAGTCGATAAATCCTGCTTTTGCACCCAGTTATACCAATCACATTAAATATCTAATCAGTTCAGAGCCTCACAGGCATTTCAATCCAAGGCGCATTGACGCAGAAATGGTCATTCCCTTTTAAGTCAATGCAACACCGGAGTGGGATGCCTGTGTGGCTCCCAAAGGGCGGCTGATGTTCACTACATGGCAACGCGCTTTATACTGCGTTTAAGGCTTTCGACAGAGCACCACTATGCCTTCAAGCCTTCGCCTTGTCTAAAGCGCGTTGAATTCCCGCTGAATGAACAGATATTTAATACGATTGGTATTAACTATCCCCCTTACCCAAGGCTTCAAAGACAATAGAAAAATACCAATCCTAGTGTGAAAAGTACCGCATCAACAATTCGATAACAGGTAAGTTAACTGGAGAAAAAAACAACACAAAAGTACTACAGGGATGCAATAACATGTCAGAAGGTCAACTATTTAAGAGCTCTTTGCTCGCATTATGTATCGCTAACGCCTTGTTCGGGATGAGCTCAACCGCAATCGCGGCGGAGCAACAAGAGGCAACCGCAGAAAATATTGAGGTGATCCAAGTACGCGGCATACGTCGCTCGATTGAAGCCTCAATGAATACCAAACGCTTCGCCGACTCCACGGTCGATGCTATCACCTCGGAAGATATCGGTAAGTTTCCCGATAAAAATATCGGTGATGCGCTGCAGCGAATTTCTGGGGTGACGGTCGATAGGCAATACGGTGAAGTGAGTGGGGTCACCATTCGTGGTACAGCGCCAGAACAGAGTCGTATTTTGCTGAACGGTCAAACCGTTGCGAGCACCTCTTGGTATGATCTTGGTCCTGCCACTCGTACCTTCAACATGGAATTATTGTCAGCCGAGCAAGTCAGTGCGGTTGAAGTCCACAAAACGCCAACCGCTAGCCTTGAAGAAGGTGCGCTGGGCGGCACTGTCGATCTCAAAACCCGTAAGCCCTTAGATCTCGATGCTCACACTTATCAAGTGGCGGGTGAGTTGAGCCAAAGCAGCCTGTACGATGAAACAGATCCGAGTGGATCTTTCGTCGGAAGCTGGAAAAATGACGATGAAAAATTTGGTATTTTAGGCGCTTACTCAGTAGAAAAACTCACCAGTGGTCGGCATGTATTAGAATCGCTCAGCGGTTACTATGAGTACTTTTCCGCTGATCCTGCACAAAACCAAAAATCAACTGTCGGGGCGTGGGGGATTGGCTCACAAGCATTTAGGGCCGAACGTGAAAGGACCAGTGCCCAAGTTACACTGCAATTTGCACCGACTGAAAAAACAGAGTTCACCTTAGATTACTTTAATTTTGAACTCGATATCCCCCACGTAAACCACAACTTCTTAACCGTTGGCGCCCGCGGTTCAGGCTCCACCAACGTAGTGAACAATGCCCAAGGCGGCACAGCATCGGCAACGATTCTGCCGGCGTATGCGTCGATTATTTATAACCCTGTGGTGCGCCACGCGGTCAATATGAAATCTGACGTACTCAACTTAACCGGAAAATACGTCGGGGACAGTTTCACCCTTAGCGGCGTCATTGGCCAATCGACCTCAGATGGCGGCACCCAAGGCGGCTCATCTTCTTGGTGGATCCCTGCGACGGACCAAGGCGGCAAAATTGGCGATCCCGCCTTCCCTAATGGTCAAGGCAGTGTCGATGGTGGCTTTAGTTACGATGCCACAGGTCCCTATCAAGTGGTGCTCACGAGCCTAGATGCCAACGATGCTAGCCAGTTCAAGCATGCGCAGGAAGCCAACTACGAAACCACAGTGCAAGATCATAAAGTCACCTACGCGCAGTCTGACTTCGAATATCAACTCGATCATGATTTTATTAATAAAATTGCGGTCGGGATTAAGTACAATACCAGTGATTTCGAGCGTAATGCTTTCAACCGTAACCCCGCAGAAATCCTAGGTTTCGTGCCCAATGGCAACCTCGCTAACTGGAGCGATGGCGTGCTGTCTGGCCTGCATTCCCAGAGCGGCGGCAATGTACTCGACTCCTATGCCAAGTTAGATGAAGACAAATGGTGGGCGTTTATCAGTGAGAAATACGCCAATGGCGAGTTAGTGGAAGTCGCCGATCTCGGTAACACCTTCACTGTCGAAGAGGATATGTTGGCCCTGTACGCCCAAGCGGATTTCAGCGGCGAATTCTACCGTGGTAACTTTGGTTTGCGTTACGTTAACACAGACCAAACCTCAACCGGTTTTGCCGATGGCAAGCCCTACAATGAATCCGTTAATTACGATAATTGGTTACCGAGTATCAACGTCGCCTTCGATCTGCAAGAAGATTTAATCCTACGAGCCTCGGCCTCTGCCGTGATGGCGCGTAACAACTACAGCGACCTAAAACCCGGTTTAGCGATAGCGAAAAACTTTGGTACTGCGACCGGCGGTAATCCAAATTTAAAACCCTATAAGGCGAATCAAGCTGACCTTGGCATCGAATGGTACTTCACTGAATCTTCTATGCTGTCGGCAGCCTTGTTCTACAAAGATATTGATAACGTAGTGTTTGTCACTGAGTCTACTCAATACATTGAAGGTTGCGGCGCATCAGAATCCGAGTGGGATAAATGCCGTGTCACAGCCCCAGCCAATGGCGGTAGCGGCTCTGTTACTGGGCTTGAAATCCAGCTACAACATAACTTTGAAAGCGGTTTTGGCTTCTTAACCAACTACACCTATGTTGACAGTAAAAGCACTCGCCCAGATGGCACCGAGCAGATGATTGAAGGCGTATCAGAAAACTCCTTCAACGGTTCACTCTTCTACGAAGATGAACTGTTCAGCGCCCGTATCGCCTATAACTGGCGTTCAGAATACTTAGGCGTAGGTAATATTCAAAACGTGTTAAACGACAGCTATCAACAAGTGGATGCCTCGATTATTTGGCATGCAATGGAGAACTTAGATATCTCACTCGAAGGGGTTAACTTAACCAATGAAGTGGTGCAATCCTATGATGTTAAATACGGATTAACCCAAAATACCATCGAATTTGGTTCACGTTATTTCGTCGGTGCCAGCTACAAATTTTGAACTTGAGTCACAGCATAGCCGACCTTAGGGTCGGCTTTTTGCGTTGGTAATGCAGAGGGTATAAATCATGAAAGTGAAGCAAGCAATCAGAAAAATCATTATCTTAGGCGGCGGCACCGCAGGCTGGATGGCAGCGGCCGCCCTCGCGAATAACCCCGTATTTGCCGCCATTGAGCTCTGTTTACTGGAATCGGACAACATAGGCACCATAGGCGTTGGTGAAGGTTCAACGCCACACTTAAAACGCTTTATGGACAACTTAGGCATTAGCGAAAAAGATTGGATGGAACAATGCCACGCCAGCTATAAAACTGGCATCGATTTCATCAACTGGAATGGGGACGGGCAGCAATACTTTCACCCCTTCTATTGTCAAATGGATGTGAAACCCGCTGAAGTTTTCTTTATCAACGCCAATGCAAGACGCCGAGGGCATGGGAATGCCGTTAAACCCGATGCATTTTTCTCCAGCGGCGTATTGGCCAAGCACAATCTCAGCCCAAGGCCGAATAAAACAATGCCCTGCGCTAACGAATACGGCTATCACTTCGATGCCACTGAGCTGGCCAATTACTTAAAAGATTATGCCTGCCAACGCGGCGTAAAACACCTCATCGGCGATGTCATTGAAGTTTCAACAACCCAAAACCAACATATAGACGCCTTAATGCTGGCGAATGGCGAACGACTTAACGCCGACTTTTTTATCGATGCCAGCGGCTTTAGCGCTAAGTTAATTCATAAAACCCTAGGCGTACCCTTTCAATCCTTCGCCAATGAACTGCCCAACGACAGCGCAGTCACTGTACCTGTTCCTGTACCTGCATTAATGGACTCCGCTCAAACACAGCAAACCCATGATCTACAAAACCATGCATTGCAAACCCAAGCACAGCAAGCAAAGTACCATACCCGCGCCACGGCGCTCAGTGCGGGCTGGCTATGGCAAATCCCCCTTACCCACAGGCTTGGCAATGGCTATGTTTATAGCAGTCGCCACCTCAGTGCCAATGCCGCAGCCAAGGAATTGTTGCACAGTGTTAATCTGCCTGAATCAACCCAAGTACGGTTTCTCAAGATGCGGGTCGGTGTCAGTGACAAGGCTTGGCACAACAATGTTTTGGCGATAGGACTCGCGCAAAGTTTTATCGAACCACTCGAAGCCACGTCGATCATGATGACCCAATTTACCCTTGAAAAATTTATGTCGTTATTCGAGCGCTATCAATTGAATAAGCAGGCAGAGACCTTAAGTCGACAAACACTCAATCAGGCGGTCATGCAGTTAGTGCTCGGCATAAAGGATTATATTCAGGCCCATTATGTCACCAGCCAGCGCAGCGAACCCTATTGGTTGGCGGCGAGAAAAGTCACCATTTCCCAAAGGCTGACGCAACTATTGCAAGCTTGGTATCAAGGGGAAGACTTTGATTTACTGCTTTACCAATACGATCAGCAACTCGCCTACTTTCGCCCTTCTTGGTATGCGCTGTTAGCGGGAATGGATTACCGCGACCCAAAACTGAAGCGCCCATTTGAGCCGATTTCAGCGGAGATCACGGCGCAAGCGATACGCTACAGCCAAACCTTAGTGGAGCAGTATTTTCAGCCTAAGCATCCGTGATAAGAATGGTTAAATTGCCCTTTGTTTACTGCTAAAGCACTGACGAAAACGACTCGGCGTGACACCTTTAAATTGAATGAAACGCCGATTAAAATTAGATAAGTTGTTGAAACCACACTGATCGCTGATGGTTGATATCGGACTTTGATTTGACAGCAGTAACTTGCACGCCTTAGCTATCCTGAGTTGATTGATAAACTCAGTTAAGGTTTTCTCGGTGCGTTTTTTAAAGAATCGATGGAAATGATTGGTGCTCATGTGCGCTAACTTTGCCAAATCCTGTGCCGACAAGGCCTGAGTGTAATTGTCATAAATATGCTCAATCACTTTATCGAGCTTTTTCACGGTAAAGTCGAGTTTACTACCGTGGGTAAACAAGGTGCTCGACAAGAGTTCTTGCTGACTATCCTGTTGTAATAACGCTAATAATTCCAATAACAAAATATAGCGTCTAAAAGGATTGGCCGTCTCCATCGCGATAAACACACTATGGGCCTTACGCGCCGTTTCCTCACTAAACAACACACCTCGTTTGGCATGGGTCAAAAGTGAATGCAAAGACGCTAACTCACGTTGCTCATTCACAATTTGGTGTAGCCAGACCGCTGGAATTTGTGCCACATAAACGACTTCCTGCACCCTCGCATTCGAAGTGCCGTCTTTTAGCGCGTTGCCATTTGATATCTCGTCAGTTGAAACACCAAGGTTCGCCTCGGATTGCCAGCCGTGGGGCATATCTGGGCCTATGATCACTAAATCATAATCGCCATAACGGGCAATATGGTCGCCCACATAACGCATACCATAACTGTTGAGGGTTAAGCAGATTTCGTACTCGGGGTGATAATGCCAATTGAGATCCATGTGCTCCCATTCATAACGAAAGTAACGCCAAGAACTGTTTTCATCGGGGATCACTTTTTCACACAGAGGTTTCATCCATTAAACTCCAGTTGCTCATTCCTTTACCTTAGCTTCAATCAGCTCTTATAGTTCAACGCCATTCACTCAAGCTAGCCGTTATGCCAACCTGTTAAATTATTCAATTACTTAGACCTTATTTTTAATGCCAGCCTTGACCTATCAGCGCGGCGAAATAGCTGTGCCTTCGCGCACTATTGTCTATAGCAAGTCAGCCTTGCAGTGATACTAAAATCCGCCACTCCAATACTATTCTATCCAATGTTAATTAAAGGTAACTATTTTACAAGTAAATAGGTTATCAGCAGAGGCTAAAACATGGTTTTCTCTATGCTCATCCGCAGCAGCTATCTGCTGCCCACTATCTACAGCAAGTATTTACAGCACCTGATGTAAATCAGCCCAATCAGCGCAAACACGATTTGACTATGTGAGAAAAGTATCGACAGAGGCACCATTCGTATCACCACCAAGGCGAGCGTCAAGCCACAATGAATTTCACTTAATTCAATTGGCTAAGCACATGAAACACAAACTCATCATTCTGTTTGTTCTCTGCACTTTCTTTGTGATTTCTTTGATGACCAACAGCATGGGGCCGATTTTCCCTGCGTTAATTGACAGTTATGCTATCGGCCTGACGTTGGCGGGGTTATTTCCCTTTGCGTTTTTTATCGCCTACGGCGTGACATCGATTCCTGCGGGGATTTTGGTGGACAAGTACGGTGAAAAGCGGGTGATCATCTTAGCCTTTAGCCTCGCGTTTATCGGCGCCGTGACTTTTGTGTGTCTGCCCACCTTTAGCATCGCCATGTTTAGCCTGTTTTGTATTGGCACTGGCATGAGTTTATTGCAGGTAGCAGTGAATCCCTTATTGCGACAAGCTGCGGGGCCAGAGCATTTTGCCTTTTTCTCCGTACTGGCCCAACTTGCCTTTGGCGGCGCCGCGACCTTAGCGCCGCTGGTGTATCAGCATTTTGTCGCCTTAGATCAAGCCAGTGTTGCATCAGCCAACTATGTGCAACAGCTATTGCCCGAGAACATGAGTTGGCTCGCCATGTATTGGTTATTCGCCGTGGTCGCGCTCGCCATGGTGCTCTTTGCCAGCCTAGTGAAGATGCCCAAAGTGAATAAACTGGCAGATGAGTCGGCAGGTGCCCTCGAGACCCATTTACGCCTTTTCAAAGATAAAACCGTTTTGAAATTCTTCTTCGCTATCGCCGCCTACGTTGCGCTTGAGCAAGGGCTTGCTAACAGTATCTCAGTCTTTTTGCTGCAATATCATGGTCTTGACACCTTAAGTGTCGGCGCCAATGTGGTTAGCGATTTTTGGTTTTACATGACGCTCGGCTGCCTACTCGGTTTGCTGCTACTTAAACTTATCGACAGTCAGATCTTGCTGCTCAGTTTTTCCCTTAGTTCACTGGTTTGTTTTCTGGTGGCGATTTGGGGACCGAGCCAACTAACATTAATTTGTTTCCCATTGGTTGGCTTTTTCATTTCTATCATGTGGTCGGTGATCTTCTCGTTGGCGCTCAATTCGCGCACTCAAGATCATGGATCATTCGCCGGCATTCTCTGTACTGGCATTATCGGCGGCGCGTTTATCTCGCCGATCATTGGTGTTATCAGCGAGCTATCCGGCGAGTTACGGCTCGGGATGTTAGTGCTGTTAATCCCTATGGCTTACATAGGTTATGTGGCCCTAACGGCTCGTCCCTTGATTAAAAACACTACCCTGTTCTCAGCGAAAGCGGCATCAAAGGATGCCGTTCCTATGGCAACAAACAACACGAGAGGCAACAAGCTATTATGAGCGTCCTATGTTTAGATCTTGGGGGAACTAAACTGATGTTGGCACAGGTGGAAGGTAAAACCTTACTCGACACTTGGCGGTATCCTGTTCCCGCAGATGGCAATTTTGAACAATTATTAGATTTCCTCGTGACCTGTATCCACAGCCACCTCACATCTGAAACCTGTGGTATTTCCATCGGGGTGCCCGGTATGGTGGATATGCACAGCGGCACTTTACTCGAAGTGCTCAACATCCCTGCATTAACGGCAACGCAGTTAGCCCAGCAACTGCAAAATACCTTTGAGATGGATGTGGTTGTGAATAACGACGCTAACCTCTTTGCCCTCGGCGAAGCTGTACTCAATCACAATCAAGACATGCTCGGGATTACCTTAGGCACTGGCGTAGGCGCTGGGGTGATTTTTAATGGTCAGTTGTATTCGGGTAAACATTGCGCCGCAGGTGAAATAGGTAGTTTGAGTTATCGTGATGGCATTATTGAGCACTACTGCTCGGGGCAATACTTCACCACTCATCATCACATGAGTGGCGAGCATTTGTACCAAAAAGCCTGTGAAGGTGACAGCCAAGCGCTACAAGCCTTCGCCCATTTTGGCGAACACTTGGCGCACATGATCGCCCAAACCTTACTGGTATACGATCCCAAAGATATCATCCTTGGCGGCTCAGTCAGCCAAAGCTTTCCCTTTTTTATTGAAGCGCTTAAACAGAAATTGCAAAGCTTAGTCTATGGCCCGCAACTGACAGACTTGACGATTTCAGCCAGCCAACATCACAATGCTGCCCTCATAGGTGCCGCGCAGTGGTTTTTACAACAAAAGGACTCAGCTAAGTGAAAGGACAAATAACACAGAAAGGGATGATAAAGTGGCAGAGGATTAAGACGGCCTTAGTCAGCGGCGTCATGGCAGTGCTTCCCGTAGCGTCGGTGCTTTCAATACTTGCGATGCCATCAGTACAGGCCGCCAATGCTGTGCAGGAGGCAAATCATGTCGCGCTGAATCAATTGGCCGATAAGCTCCAATTAAATTATCAGCTAACCGCTAGTTATCTTGAAACCTGTCCCGCTAAAGAAGCCCAATGCTACCGCTCTGTCATTGAGCTAACCCTGCCCACTCAGTTATCCAACGACAAGTTATCTAACGAAGAGCTAAATCATGGCGACTGGCAAATTTATTTCAGCCAATTATCGCCCGTTTATTTCGTCGATGCGGGTGACTTTAGCATTGAGCATATCAATGGCGATTTACATAAAATCACTCCTAAAGCCAGCTTTAAGGGCTTCGTCGCCAATCAAGTTTATCGTATTGAGTTTTATAGCAAAGGCAGCCAAATCACCCGTTCCGAGTTTATGCCAAACTTCTTTATCGCTATGGGCGATAAGGCGCAGGTCATAAAGAGCACTCAAACAAGGCGCGATAAAGAAACAGGTTTAGCCGAGCAAGACTACCTGGCGCCTTTTAATGCCGAAAAACAATTCTTACTGGCAAAAAACGATGCAACCCCCTTTGCCGATGGCCAGTATTTAGCAGAGCAATATCAAGCCTTAGCCGCAGACAAAGCACCTGACATTAGCGGCAAACTCATCCCCACGCCACTTCATAGCCAAAGCCTAAACTCAGCGCCTTTATCCCTTGCTAAAGGTTATCGACTCGCGGCTGCAACTGTCGATTTTAAGGGACGGCAGGCGGCATTTGATTACCTCGATTCTTTAGGCTTTTCGGCCAAGGACAAAGGCACGCCTCTATTATTGCAACTCGATACTCAAGCACCTAAAGTCGCAAGCACTGAAGCCCATGATAGTGAAATTAAAAGCATCGAAGCCTATCGGTTAACCATAACGACTGAACAAATCAGTATTCGAGCGAGCAGTGAAGCAGGACTCTTCTATGGCCTACAAAGCCTAGCTGGGCTGATCAGTTTAAGTGACGATCAACTCGTCGCCATCGAGATCCAAGACCAACCTCGCTACGCCTTTCGCGGCCTGCATATCGATTTAGCCCGTAACTTTCACTCGCTCGATTTTATTAAACGCATTATCCCACAGCTCGCCGCCTATAAAATCAATAAGCTGCACTTGCACTTAGCCGACGATGAAGGCTGGCGTTTAGCCATCCCCGGCTTACCTGAACTGACCGATGTGGGCGCAAAACGCTGTTTCGATTTAACCGAGCAAAGCTGTTTATTGCCACAACTGGGCAGCGGCATAGCGGACGTAAACCCCGTCGATGGCTACTTAACCGTGGCGCAATACCAAGAAATATTACAACTGGCAGATGCTCACCATATCGAAGTGATCCCTTCACTGGACATGCCGGGGCATTCACGCGCCGCAATAAAATCCATGGAGGCGCGTTATCACCATTACCTCGCCAAGGGAGACAAAGCTAAGGCGGAGGAGTTTTTACTAACTGAATTTGCAGATAAAACCCAATATTCGTCGATTCAGTATTACCACGACAACACACTCAATGTGTGTCTGCCGAGCACCTATCACTTTATCGATACTGTGATTGATGAAGTTAAAAAGATGCACCACGCCGCGGGTGTTCCCTTAGTACATTACCACATAGGCGCCGATGAAACCGCGGGCGCTTGGGTAGAATCCCCCGCGTGTATCGCAATGAAAAAACAAAAAGCCGATGAGTTAACCGGACTGCATTCGCTCAATGGTTACTTTATCGAGCGCGTTGCTAACATGTTGGCAGAGAAAGGGATTATTGCCGCTGGTTGGAATGATGGCATGGGTGAAGTGCGCCCCGAAAACATGCCAGCCCAAGTGCAGTCTAACGCTTGGTCGCAGATTTCAAACAATGGCCATCAAATCGCCCATAAGCAAGCAAACCTTGGCTGGAAGGTCGTTATCTCAACGCCAGAAGTCACCTATTTCGATTTCCCCTACGCTAGCCATCCAGATGAGCGCGGCAATCATTGGGCCTCGAGGGCAATAGACAGTTTTAAGGTGTTTAGCTTTATGCCCGATAATCTGCCTGTACATGCCGAGCGTTGGCACAATAGCTTAAATCAGCCATTTGTGTCGGACGATAGCCACAGCCAGCTCAAACCGGGACACAGGTTTTACGGCTTACAGGGGCACCTTTGGAGCGAAATGGTGCAATCGGACGAGCAAGCAGAATACATGTTATTCCCGCGCATGGTCGCCCTCGCCGAACGGGCATGGCATAAGGCACCATGGGAATTAGCCTATGATTATCAAGGTAAAATTTATAGTCAGCAAACTCAACATTTTGCCCGCCAACTCAATGGCCAAGCCGAGCAAGTCCTCAAACAGGATTGGCAAACCTTCGCCGCGGTTTACGCCAATAAAGTGCAACCTAAGTTAGCAAAAGCGGGAGTTTTCTATCGCATAGCACCGCCTGGAATACGTGTTGAACATCAGCAGTTAGTGCTCAATAGCTTATATCCCAATGCCGAGTTGGAATACCAACTCGACTCAGGACCTTGGCTAAGCTACCGCCAAGCTTTCAAGCTTAATGATGTCAAACACATCCGCGCCAGAGTCAAAGATGGCGCGCGTTACTCTCGCCCATCGACTTGGCAAAACACCCTCTAGTCGTTTCTCGCACAATGTCGGCCATCGTATGTGATGGCCGATGCGTTAATTGACTATTAATACCACTGGTCGATAGGTTAAGCATGAGCTTACATTGAGGCTTTTCAATAACAGCGCAACTCAGGCTATAATCTCGCTATTCGCGATGACACTCTCGTGATAATACTTTATCAAGCCTAAGGATCCGCCAACCGATGACAACTGCTTCTACTAGCCCCTTTGCCGTGTTAAACCAAACCACAGCGACCTCGTTCAATGAACAGAAAAATCTCATTAAACGGGTATTTAAAGGTAAGCCAGTGCAATGTCCTAGCTGTAAACAGACACTTAAAGTGATATTGCCAGAGCAGGCAAAAGCTGAACAAGCCGCAGGAATTTACTGTGCTAAGGGCTGCACAGATATCGAACTCGATATGGAAGCCGTCGCGGGACTCTAATCATTCCAGAGCCAACCCATACTGGCATTAGCTTCACATCGACGGCCAAGCGACGATTACAACAGTCACTGTAATTCGCCGTTATAAAGTAAATATCTTTTTAATTATCAATGAGATTATTTAAACTAATCACGGCAGTTGCTTAAGCTGCCCACGAAAATAGTGTCGATAATAGCCCACCAAATTACTGCCAATAAAGAGTACCTCCATTAACACTGCCACAGGCGATCCCACTAAGGCATTGTGAACGAGCCAAAAACTGGTTCCGACTATCATAAGCAGTCTGAGATCTTTATCCCTTTGACAGAATGCGGCGCGGGTTTGAAACAAGGTGCCTATACAACTGATCACAGTCGTTACCCCATTAAAGGTCACAATGCTCATCACAAGTGCAGCAATAGAGAAACACCATAGGGCTACTTTTGAGGTGGTAAAAATACTGGTGAGATAACGCACTGTGGCTATGCCCATTAAGCCTGCGGCAGTCCATTGCTCCAGCAAACAAAAATGAATTGAAATCAAGATGCCAGACACAAAAAGGCAGGCGACTATCCGCTCCCGCGCCTTAAATTGAAATGAAATCAGATCGAAGATAATGGCTATCGCCACCAAAATTTGAGACAAAGTAAACGCAGTCAACTTATTAAGCTCCTTCGCTTTAAGTAATAATGCGCACTCTGATTGAAAGCTTTGTAGACTTGAGAGCGCAACTTAAGGCGCAGCATCATGGGAATCGCGATTTAGCGCATTAACTTAAGTTAACTGGGAGCAAAAACCGTTAAAGAGAGTCTTGAAGTCGTCGACGCATACGCGACAAACTGATTGCCGTAATGCCAATATAATTAGCTAGCTGACCTTGGCTTAACCGCTCAAGCCAAAGTGGTGAATGTTCGCGTAAATACAGATAACGTTGCTCAGGTGTGTGCAGCAGTAAAAAGGCTTCCTTTTGTTCTTTATACAATAATTGCTGTTTAAGTAACCCAAGTTGCACTGACTGTAGCGAAGTATCATCCAACACGGATAATGGCATTTGGATAAGTTTACAGGCGCTTAAAGCTTCTAATTGGTAACGAGCGGGAATTTGCTTAAGCCAACTGACATACAAAAAACACAATTCACCCTCGAAATAAAACTCCTTACAGCGCTCTGTGCCCTCCTGAGTATAATGGCAAGCGCGCACGATACCATCCACAACAAAATATGCCTGTGACTGCTCATTTCCTTGGCCAAGAAGCACCTCTCCCGCCGGCACGTTCAACGCTTTAAACTGTGGTAAGTAACGTTCAACAGCAGCTTGACTCGCCCCTAACGCAATCAAATATTGTTGCAGTGGCTGGCAAGTTGGCACCAGCAATACGGCAGTCTTTTTTACGTCATCAGGTTCAATCATGCGAGCAACTCAGCGATTTATCACTAAACACTTAACCACTGCCATTCGAGTAAGGGTTCAGCACTCGCTTGCAGGCCACGGCTCAGCGTGACGTTAAATACACTTTTAGCGGGAATGCTTCCCACGCCCTTGGGCGTGCCTGTCATTACGATATCGCCCTCATCGAGACTGATAAATGCCTGTAGCTCGGACAATATGGTCTGAGGTTTGTAAATCATTAAATCGATATGCCCCTCTTGAACCAAGTTATCGTTGATACTCAAGGTGAAATGCAGCTGTGCCTCTGCATCATCAATCGCCACAAACGGACTGAATAACGCAGCACCATCGAAGGCTTTTGCTCGCTCCCAAGGTAATCCCTTAGCTTTTAACTTAGTTTGCAAATCACGTTTTGTGAGATCTAAACCGACGGCGACGCTACTGAAACGGCCATTTTGAAACATAAAACACAGCTCGGTTTCATAATGCAAGGTTTCCCCTTGATGCTCAGAATGAAGCACAGTCGAAATGGCCGAGTTGGGCTTTAAAAATACCACCATATCCACGGGGATTTCGTTACCTAATTCATGGATATGCTCAACATAGTTACGCCCAATGCAGAGAATTTTTGTCGGTACGATAAGGTTTTCACCTAACACGACTGATTTCATCTTTAATCCTTTTCAAGATAGGGTTGAGATTATTTTAAATAATAAAACCAATTAGTTAACCTAAATTAAATCTAAACGTTCAATTGAACTAATCACTGTACTTATGACGAACTCTGCTACACTTAAATCAATATTTCAACGAAAACAGCGATCTAACCATTAATAAACCCATTTTACAGGGACAGTCATAGAAGAGGTTTTCGCACTATGTTAACGCTTACCATAAAACAAAAAATCATCTTTAGTTTTAGTGCAATTGGCGCGCTGCTCATCGCTGGTAGTAGCTTTTTCTACTATTCACTCTCCCAAGTGCAAACCGCCTATCAAAATATTGAAACCTTAGCCGTACCCGTGCAAAAGCAGAGTAATAGCTTACAACTAGTGCTATTAAAAATGTCACGCCTTGCCACCTTGGCCCATAGTCAGCAAGACACTGCCGCCTTAACCAAAAGTCAGCAAGCATTTACCGCGCTGCAGAAGAAATATCAAAGTATCGAAAATGAGTTAATTGAGCGAGTTGCAGATCAACCTAAGATGCAAACATCCCTAAACGAAGCGCAGGCAAGATACCAAGCCTATTTGCAGCAAAGCCAAGCCATGTTTAGCGCTAAACTCGCCAATGAACAAGCAAAACGGCAGTACCTGCAACTCTTTGAGCGCTTTAACCATGCCAAGACCAACGCCAGTAATGCGATGATTGATCTCGAAACTCTTTCCATCCCCGATAATCCCACTTTACTCGAAGAAATTGTCGGCACAGGTACTCGCATTGACGACATGCTCTATACGCTAGCCAACACTATGGGGGAACTGATCCACACTCAAAGTTTGGATGTTATTCAATCGCACCAACAGGATGTCGGTATTTTACTGGGAAATCTCACCACTAACTTTACCTTTTTAAAACAACAAACTGATGGGCTTGATACCTTAGGCCTACTGCAAACATTCGAGCAAGAATATGCGATTATCAATACCTTACTCGCAGCGCCTGCCGAACTTTATAAAGTGCAGGAAGCCGTAGTTGAGGCACAACGACAAGCAGAGCAACATTACCTCGATGCCGATAAAGAGTTTAATGCGAATAATCTCGCCTTAGATAAGTTAATCAACTTAGCCGACCGCCGATTTACCAGCCTGCAAACCATCGCCAGTAATGATATTCAACAGGGTCAAACCTTAGCGATTGTACTAGCACTGGTATTTATCATCATGGTGAGTTTTATCTCCTTCTTCACCTCCAAGGCCATGCTCAATCCCTTGGCCTTAGTGAACGGCGCACTCGCCAGTATCGCCCGAGGGGATTTATCTAAACGCATTCATAAACGTCATAACGATGAATTTGGTGCCCTAATCGATAACATGAATACCTTGAGTGACGATCTTGCCAAGCTGTTAACCAATATCAGCCAAAATGCCCATTCATTGGACAGCTCTGCCACCCAAACCAATGAGCAAGGCCAGCGCATCGCCAATGCCACAACGGCGCAAATCAGTCGAGTCGATGAAACTAAAGCCTTGGCAGAACAGATGTTTACTAGCTCAAATCTAGTGACAGAACAGGCCAGTGAGTCGGCGAGACAAATCAGTCAAGCCTCGAAATACGGTAATCAAGTGAAGCAAATTGCCGATGATAATCGCAATAAAATTGCCGAACTGAGCGCCCGTTTAAGTAGCTCAGTTGAAGTCATGTCTCGCTTGAGCATTCAAAGCGATAATATTGGCAGCATTTTAACCACCATTAGCAGCATTGCCGAACAAACCAATTTGCTGGCACTGAACGCCGCCATTGAAGCCGCCAGAGCGGGGGAACATGGACGTGGTTTTGCCGTCGTGGCCGATGAAGTGCGATCACTTGCCTCACGCACCCAAGCCGCCACCGCCGAAATTCAAACCATGATCACGGCCCTGCAAAAAGAAACGTCCACGGCAGCCGATGCAATTACTACGGGGCAAAATCAAGCAAATGAGTGTGTCGGACAAAGCCAAACCCTGCAGGATGCTATCGCTCACATAGAAAGCACCTTACATACCCTCAATAAAATGAGTCTAGAGATCACCCACGCCGCCCACGAGCAGTTAAATTACAGCCAGCGGATTGAGTCGAGCATGAGTGAGGCGGCACAATCTGCAGACCAAAATGCCAATGAAGCTATGGACATGGCCAAACGCAGTAACGAAGTCACTCTGCTTGCCCATTCACTCACCAGCTCAGTGGAGCGGTTTAAACTGTAGAGGTGATGGGACCTAGAATCTAGGCATATTCCATCAGGAATTCATCGAGCTGTTCGTTGGCAATTTCAATCTCGTCACCTTCGAACTGGGCGATATGAAACATACCCTCACCTTCGTTAGTCACAGGGATATTACTTATTCCTATGATAATACCGTCGGTTGGCGCGCGAATGGCCACACTGTCACCGCCGTGGGGACTAACGATATGGGCAATGATATAACCCTTAGTCACCCGCTGGCCGAGTTTAAGCTTCATATTCACTAAACCATCGGATTCACTGCGAACCCAATAACTGCGAATAGCACTGACACTCGCGCCTTTGTTACTCACTCGCCCTTTAAGCATATCTAAACTGCGCATCACATTGAGCACACCTTTGAGGCCAGATTTTATCGACAACTCGCTAAAACGTAACGCCTCTCCAGCCTCATATAAAATGCAAGGAATACCCTGTTGATTAGCATAACCTCGCATAGAAACACTGCGCGCTTTAGAATGCATGATCAGCGGTGCACCAAAGGCATTCGCCATGGCCAGCATAGTCTCATCATTAGTATCACAGCGAATTTGCGGCAAATTATCCCTATGGACGGCCCCAGTATGTAAATCAATCACATGGGTTGCATGAACTAATAACTGAGTGGCAAACAGATTAGCTAAACGGCTTGCGAGCGCCCCTTTGCTAGAACCTGGAAAGCAACGATTTAAATCGCGCCGATCGGGTAAATAACGGGATTGCTGAATAAAACCAAACACATTCACTATTGGCACCACAATTAATGTGCCCGTCAGATTCTTTGGATTCACTCTGGCTAATAAACGCCGACAAATTTCGATACCATTGAGTTCATCCCCATGAATGGCGGCACAAACCAATAAAGTCGGGCCAGGTTTGGCTCCGTGAAACACTTCCACATGAATATCGAGTTGCGTATCGGTATACAACTTAGCGGCTGGCAGCTTGATCCCTAATTGCGTCCCAGCTGTGACTCGTTTTCCCGCTAATTCAAATGCTTCACGTCTTTTTACCATGGCAACTCCCTTGTTCTATAAAATGTTATCCCGCGCGGTTGGCTCATGTTTACCGCATTTTGCCAAAGTGATCCGCTATTACATATCAGCCTACTTTAAAGACTAAAGTGGGATTTTAAACGAATTATTGCGGCTCAAATTGGTTCAGCCAAGATTTTAAAATCTGCAGTAATACAGGCCTATCTTCAACGCTCACGCCCGCGAACAACGCACTTTGACATTGAATATGCTGAGGTAATGCCTTATCAATGAGCGCCTTACCCTCAGCAGTTAACGAAACATGGACGGCGCGGCGATCTTCCTTACTGTGCTCCCGCTCAATCAGCCCCTTATTTTCGAGTCTGTCTAAACGACTGGTCATAGCGCCAGAACTTAGCATCATGCTCTGATAAAGTTGCGAAGGCGAGAGTGTGAACGGCTCTCCCGAGCGCCTTAACGTCGCGAGCACATCGAACTCCCCCTGACCTAAGCCAAATTCGGCGTGGCATTGCAGCAGTACCACTTCGATATATTTCGTTAAACGAGCGATTCGCCCGAGCACAGCCATAGGGATCAAATCCTCACTCACCCCTTGCTGTTGCCACTGTTCAACAATTCTATCGAGGCCATCTTCTTTGGTATTCGAATCCGCTTTCTTTTTATCCGTAGAACTCGCGTTAGTATCCGCAGGACTGGCATTAGTTAGCGTCATTTTAGCTGTCATAGGTTTATCTCAATATAAAGATTCTTTACATCATTCTTTACATCTTAGTCATTTTCTCGCAGAATTAAAATATCTTTACATCAAGATACATCTGAAAGAGATTCTTTTTGAATTGTAGTGATGTAGTTTCAACCTACTGTTGTTGAAAGGAAATCATCATGAGTATGCTAAATGCTGCTACAAATCACTTTTTCAGCAAATCAAACTCAGCTTATTTTTGGAGACAATCCATGCGATCCCCCCTGACAGAGAAAGCGAATTTATTGCTGCTCGGACTCGCGTTCATCCTTATTGGTCTAAATCTACGGCCCATTCTCGCCTCGGTTGGGCCTTTACTGCCCAGCATACAAAAGGATATCAGTTTAAGTTTTACCTTAGCGTCTATGCTGACATTGCTGCCCGTGCTCGCAATGGGACTGGGCTGTTTTGCAGGCTTTAGTATCGCCAAACGTTTAGGATTCAATACCGTAATGACAGGATCATTGCTACTGCTGATCGGCGCAACTGCAATGCGCTTTTGGGCGATAGATGCCAATTGGCTTATCTGCTCGGCATTACTGGCAGGGGTCGCAATCGCCCTCATTCAAACCATAATGCCCGCCATGATTAAGCTTAATTTCGGTGAACGGGTCCCCTTAATGATGGGGCTTTACGTCACCGCCATTATGGGTGGCGCCGCATTAGCGGCGAGTAGCGCGCCTTTTATCGGGATGAACTTAGGTTGGCGCGCGGGTCTAGGCCATTGGACTTGGCTAGGCATATTCGCACTCGTGCTGTGGCTCCTGATTAAACATAAAGCCGCATTACCGAGCCAAGCAAAAGAGCAAGCTTTGCAACTTAACTTTTGGCGTTTTCGTCGCAGTTGGCTATTGGCGATATTTTTTGCATTAGGCACAAGTTGTTATGTCTGCGTACTTGCATGGTTAGCCCCCTACGCAGTCGAGCTAGGTTATAGCCAAACTCAATCTGGATTAGTGTTAGGTTTCTTAACCAGCATGGAAGTGATCGCGGGCTTAGTGTTTCCTTGGCTTGCCAGCAAGTCGACGGACAGACGCGCCATCATAGCCCTACTCTGCTTACTACAACTCATTGGCTTTATGGGACTGGCACTCGCCCCTCAAGTATCACTATTTTTATGGGCGGGACTTGCAGGATTAGGTATTGGCGGGATTTTTCCACTCGGGCTGATTGTCACTATGGATCATCAACAAAATCCTATGTTAGCAGGTAAATTAACTGCCTTCGTGCAGGGTGTGGGATATACCATAGCGGCTATCTCGCCTTGGATTGCCGGATTAATTCGCGATAATTTCAACAGCTTTAACAGTGCTTGGTTATTACTCGGTGGCTTAAGTGTGATCGCGTGGATATTATCTTGGCAATTTAATCCGCAGGGCTATGCACGCCAATATCAAACCACCCGCTGCGTATCTTAACTACCTAACTCAACATAAAAAAACCGCCATGTCGGCTAACGATCATGGCGGTTTTTTTTGTGTTGAGCTAAATAAATCGCGCTCACACTAAGCGAAACTTAAGACTTTTTAACGAAGCACGTCAGAATCACAATACGAGTACCGTTAACGCGGCCTTCGATATGCTCTGGGTTGTTGGTCAAAGCAATGTTACGCACAGCTGTGCCACGCTTAGCCACAAAGCTAGTGCCTTTCACGTTTAAGTCTTTGATGATGACCACAGTATCACCAGCGTTGAGCACTGCACCATTACTGTCTAACGTTGGCGTCGCATCGTCACCTGCTGCGGCAACTTCGGCATCACCCCACGCTTTTAAATCGTCTTCAAGGTAAAGCATATCCAGCAAATCTTGCGCCCAGCTTTCGCCATTTAAGCGCTTAAGCATACGATATGACATCACTTGAACTGCCGGTACAGGACTCCACATGCTGTCATTCAGACAACGCCAGTGGTTCATGTCCATGGTATCTGGTGCCGCAATTTGGCCACTGCAGGTTTCACAAATCATGATCTCATTGTCACGGCCATCGGAGGCTGGCAGATCATAAATAGAGAGTTCAAGCTCGCTGCCACACAGTTCACACTTGCCGCCACAGCGACTTAGCAATTCATTTTCAGTCATTTTTCTGTTCTATATGCCTAGTAAAACGCGGATTATGCCATAAACTGGCATTTTTCGGCAGGGGGCTGAGGCAATATAACCCTATTTTTTATGAGCTATATATGCCTAGTCCACACAGCCTTGGGGATTAGTCTTTAAAATTCATAGGCTAAACTCAAACGAACATCACGCCCTGCGGCGGGTATCCCATCGGAGAGAAACGGCACCACTTGCAGATCCGTAAGATTTTTTACCATCAAACGCACACTTAATCCCTTTAAGATGGCTTGAGGTTCATAGGCGAGATACACATTCTGTAGGAAATAATTCTCGCTTGGCGACTCGGCATTAAAGATATCACCGTGGGGAACATTGGTTTGCGCATCATACCAAGCGCCCTGCCAAGCGATAGAAATGTCATCTGTGATATACATGCCTAAACGCAAACGAATATCGAGCGGGGCTATGTTAGCTAAATATTCATCGTCATCTTGGCTGTCTCTGAGTGACCCATTGTGCTGTCCTTGCAGCCATGAAACCGCAAGATCACTGAACACATCTTGATAGCGATATTGGGCTTCAAAATCGGCACCGTAAATATGGTAACCATCAAGATTTGTATAACCACTTTGAATTAACTGGGTTTTATCAGACTTAGCTCCGCGGCGCTGGGCAATATCATCACGACCTAAATTGGCAAACAGGGTGATTTGCGTCGACAAAGCATCCTCATTGGCAAGTACATGCTGATGCTGCGTCATTAGGCCTAATTTGAAGGCATGTAAGCGTTCGACATCAATGTCGCGACTCGTGCCGGTAATGCTGGCTTTAGCGTATTGCACGGCATAAATCTCATCCACCACAGGGGCTTGCAAGCTATAAGCGTAATCAAAGTTTAACCGAGCGTGATTTGTCAGTTGATAATCTATGCCTAATCTTGGTGAGAACCCCGAATGATGGGTTGAGCTATAATCATGGCCCGCAGCAATATCATTGTAATCTGGTGCAATATTTGGTCGACCTATGCTGTAGATAAAGTCATATCGCAGCGAGGGAGTCACAGTTAAGTCATTAGTAAGATGAATTGCATCGCGAATATAGGCAGCATAGGTATCTTGACGGCCTTCAGGTTGGTAGTAAGGTGTATACCAGCCAAAGTTTTTCTCGGGATTTGTTTCATAACTTTTGTTAAACACTAACGAAGTGCGGTCAAGACTACGGTACTGTAATCCTGTGGTGATCTCATGATCGCCAATCAAGCTCAAGTTGTTGATATCAATGTAGTCACGTTTATAGTCTAGCCAAGATTCGTGACCGAAGTTGCCTACGGAAACCGTCATTTTCTCCCACGCGATATCGGGTCTTACCCAGTGGCGTGCATTCGCCGAATGGGAAATCACCACTTGGGTATCGATCAGGGGATTACTCGGCGAATAGCGATAATTTGCCGACCAAGTGTTGTCTTCATAGGTGTTGTAGGCAGTTGTGGCATACAGCGCCTGCTCGTAGGAACCGTACTTTTTGATGTTGTAGTCCGAAATTGCAGGCATAGGGCCACGGCGGTTAGCCCAAGGTTTGCGGCCCTCATCAAGATAATGGGTCACGCTCAAGGCTAATTGGTGATCGCCCTGCGCGTAATCCATCTTACCTAGGTAGTTATTTTGCTCGTAACCTGAATATTCAAACTCTTCACCATTGGCTAAAGTGACATCCCCCGCATCGCGACGCGTAAGATGCAGCAAGCCAGATAGATGTGAATTCACGCGGCCATAAACTGTCCCCGTATAACCCATAGCGTCATTATTGCTGGCGTAGCTGGTTTTGACTCGCGCGCCAAGGGATTGATCATATTTAAGAAAATCATCAGCCGATTTAGTGACCACATACATGGCACCACCAAAACCGCCATTGCCCGAGCGCACGTCATGGGCGCCTTTGATCACTTCCACTCGTTTGATGAGGTCAGGATCGAGGAAAAATGAGCCGTAGCGATACTGCTCAAATCCCACCGGAGCATTATCCACATAAACGTTAAAATCTTCAGTCTCGCCAAAGCCCCAAATATTAATCCGCTCACCGCCACTGCGGGTACCGCCATCGATATGCGCCCCAGCCATATCATCGATCACTTCGGCGAAAGTTGTCGCCTGCATCTCCTCGATTTGATCCATGGAAATAATCGCTTCACCGGGTTTAGCGACTGTGATGGCCCTGCGATATTGCTGCCCATGAACCTGCAGGATCTCAATCGGCTCAACCTTAGGCTCGCCCAATACCTCAGCGGCGTACAACGGCATTGAGGGCAATATACATAATCCCATGAGCGACAGATTTCTATTCGCTTTCCACTTCTCACACTTAGGCAGGCAACCCATTCAACGTCATCCTATTAACAAACCAATCTAAAAATAGGGCGGCATTATAGGCACTAACGAACAAGATAAGAATAGTTCTCACTTAGCTTTACGTGTAAATAACCGACTTACTGAAAACAAGGTAGAAACGGCACAATGCAAAAAATTAAGTGAAGATCCTGCCGAAGGATGGCAGTATTGGCACCCAACTTGGCAGTCTTAACTATCGTGTTTTAACTATAGTGTCTTAACTATCGTGTTTTAACTATAGTGTCTTAACTATCGTGAGTAAGAACGAGCGGGCGATACGGAAGGATATGTCAGCAACTCACCTTGCTCCTCAATCGGCATTAATACTGCTTGTGCTCGGTTTATCTGCATTAATAAGGTTCCCTGATAATGGCCACTCTAACAACTAAAATCCCCATCGCGACTGGTGCAACATTCAGCACGGCAAGCCTGCAATTTTTAAATCAACTGGCACAAAACAACTCCCGCGACTGGTTTAAAGCCCATCAGGCGGAATACGAAAAGACAGTGCGAACGCCTGCACTGCAGTTTATCGAGCAAATGCAGCCCAGTATTCTCGCCCTCTCGCCTAGGCTCACTGCCGTACCCAAAAAAGTCGGCGGCAGCTTGATGCGTCCCCAGCGAGACAGCCGTTTTAGCAAAAATAAAGCGCCCTATAAAACTAATGTCGGCATTCAATTTCGCCATTTTCAAGGTAAAGACGTACATGCCCCGGGACTGTATCTACATATTGCCGAAGATGGCTGTTTTATTGCTGCTGGGATTTGGCACCCAGAATCGAAAGCCTTAAATGCCATTCGTACTTGTATTGATGAGAATCCTAACGGCTATAAAAAGGCGCTACAAACCTTACAAAGTCATGGATTTAATATGGATGGCGATAGCTTAACTCGACCACCAAAGGGATTTGATAAAAACCACCCTATGCTGATAGAGCTAAAACGAAAAGATTTTATCGCAGTTAAAAATATCGCCTTTGAGGAACTCTGCCGCCCAGATGCAGCCAGTTTTTGTGCCGAGCAATTTGCACACTGTACTCAACTGATGGCCTATCTGTGTTTTGCGCTGGACTTGGACTTTTAGAAATAGACTTTTAAAAATAAACTTTTAAAAAATAGATTTCTAAAAAACATGGCCTAGGCAAAAACCTAGGCCAATCAAACTATGTCATTTGCAGTTATGCAGTCTGATTAGCACTCAAACTACGTAAATAGTCTTGCAATACAACAAACGCATTGTCTAACAACTCATATTCGCCCGCCTTGCCTAACACTCTAATCCCTTGTAATTGCAGCACTAAAAAAGCAGCAACTTGATGTGGTTGCACATGGGCTAATAGCTCTCCACGCGCTTGGCAAACTTGTAACACTTGGGTGAATGAGGTCTGTAATCGACAAAATAATCGCTGACATTCCTGCAGCACACTTTCATCGTTAAGGCTCTTTTCGAGCACGGCATTTTGCATAAAACAGCCGTACTTTTGCTCCCGCTGCAAAGCAACAAAGCGCGCTAAATAAGCTTCTATTTCAGCCAAGCCCGCTTTTTCATGCAGCAAAGTATCTGAAGCGCCAAAAGAGTAATGATCAAGGTAAAAACGGAGGCACTCGCGGTAAAGATTCTGCTTGTCGCCGAAACTGTTATAGAGACTAAATCGATTAATGCCTAAATGGCCGACGAGATCGGAAATCGAGGTTTCGGCAAAGCCCTTTTGCCAAAAAAGCTCCATCGCCAATATGAGTTTTTCTTGCCGATCAAAATTACAACTCCGTGCCATAGCCTGCGACCTAATCTCTTGAATACGCGTTCACGATCAGCTTCACCATTCCTCTTTACTACAGAAAGTTGAGGGGTAAATCATTCTTGACTGATCGTTTAGATATGGCGTAAATTCTAACCTAACCGAACGTTCAGAAAAAGCCTTATATGCCCGAATCGAGCATAAAGCACTGATAAAAACTACAGGACTTTAGATGAAACTCTACGAATTAGCTCCGACTCCCAGCGCACGCCGCGTCAGTATTTTTCTTGCGGAAAAAGGTATAGAAGTGCCAAGAGTGAACGTCGATATCCGTGGAGGGGAAAATTTAAGCGCTGAGTTTAAAGCCAAAAGTGTAAATGGCCGCATTCCACTGCTCGAACTCGATGATGGCAGTTACCTGTGTGAATCTGTTGCCATTTGCCGCTATTTAGACGAAATCCACCCGAGTGAGCGTTCACTGTTTGGTAATACACCGCTTGAGCGCGCCAAAGTAGAAATGTGGCAACGCATCATAGAGTTACAAGGATTAATGGTCGGGTTTCAAGCCTTTCGTAATTTAAGCGGTGTCTATAAAGACAGGGAAAATTGTGTCGAGTCTTGGGGCGTAGAATCACGCCAAAGGGTCATTGACTTCCTACCAACCTTAGACCAACAATTGAACACGTCAGCCTTTGTGGCAGGCGATGCATTCAGTATTGCCGATATTTCGGCTTACGTTTTTATCAGTTTTATTAAAAATTTAGACATCGAAGTGGCTGATAACTTGCCGCATCTCAAGGCTTGGTTCAACACTATGGCGCAGCGTCCTGCCATAGTATCGTTAACCCCTAAAAAATAGCGGCGCTAATGCCTGATGATGAATATTCATGGGCACTAAAGTGAGTAGCTATAAACGTTATAACCTTAAGGAATCATCATGATAGATTTATACACAGCCGCGACCCCTAACGGTTTTAAAATTTCCATCGCACTGGAAGAAATGGGACTTGAATATCGCGTCCATAAATTAGATTTCAGCACCAGTGAGCAAAAACAGCCAGAGTTTATCGCCATCAATCCCAATGGTCGCATTCCCGCCATTATCGACCGCGATAACGAGGATTTTGTGGTATTCGAATCGGGTGCGATTCTGCTGTATCTCGCCGAAAAAACAGGTAAATTCCTGCCAGCCGATCCGAAAAAGCGCTCACAGGTGATCCAATGGTTAATGTTCCAAATGAGCGGCGTCGGCCCCATGATGGGACAAGCCAACGTATTCTTTAGGTACTTCCCTGAAAAAATCCCCGCAGCCATTGACAGGTATCAAAAAGAAGGTCGACGTTTATTCGAGGTTATGAATACTCAACTAGCTACAAATCAATACCTTGCTGGTGACGAATACACGATTGCCGACATCGCAACTTGGCCTTGGGTGCGGATCCACGAGTGGAGCGGCATCAATATGGAAGGTCTGACACATTTGCAACGTTGGTTAGATAAGTTAGCACTCAGACCCGCGTGCCAAAAAGGCATAATCACGCCGCCACCGGTGGAAATGAGTGATGAAGAACGGGCTAAGCAAATCCAAAAGATGGTGACGAAATAATCACCTTCCAAGCGGTAATTGAGTGATAGTCTGCAAATAACCCTTTGGTACTGAATGCACCATGAGTCTCAGTGACTCAACCACAAAAAGCCCCGCAAGTTGATGCGACTTTAGGGCTTTTTTTCTGCCTGTTATCGGGCAAAACTGCTACACTCTGCGCCACTTATTTTTCCCCTCTGTTACAGTTATGCCTCCTACATAAGGCGCAGCCACAGAGAGCATAATTCAGGCTAAATTTATGGGTAATCCAAGCAGCTTCTCTTCCGGTAAAGCATCCAACTCAAACACATCGTCAGCGTTAGATGCAGAGGCGAGCACCCCAGCGCAAAAACGTGCGCTCAGTTACGCCAGTACAATTAAGCAATTATTCGATGAAATTCAAAGCAGTAAAATGCCCGCCGACCGTATTCTGGCCAACTACTTTAGAGAACATAAAAAACACGGCTCGAAGGATCGTAAAGTCATTCGTGAATCTTTGTTTAGTCTGTTTCGCTGGTGGGGTTGGTTTCAGCGATTAGGCGATCAACAAGAATCAGCGACTTATTTTGCCAGCCTAAGCGCCAGTGCCCTATTGGAAGCTCACGCTTGGCAAGATATTGCTAGCGCTTGGCATGAGTTATCACAATCGCCCATCGATTATCAGCAAGCTCAAGCACTTACTGTTGAAAGTCTCGACGACAAACTGGCACTAATGCAGCATTTATTTCCCACGGCGAAGCTTAAGCCACAGGATTTATTACCCGACTGGTTCTGGCAAGTGTGTCCTGTTGATGCTGCGCAGCAAACCCAATTAATTGAAGCTATGTCCAGTCGCCCGCCGATTTGGGGCCGCGCGCAAGGGATCACGAGTCAAGCTGCGGCGGCGCAGCTGCAAGCGATAGGTATCGATGCTAGTTATGGTCATTACTTTAACGATGCCATTAACCTTGGCAGCAAGAGTATGAATCTTAATGAAATAGCCCTGTATAAAGACGGTAATATTGAGATCCAAGATTTGGCTTCACAGGTCATAGGGCAAATTTGCGCGCCAGAACCCGATGACCATTGGTGGGATGCCTGCAGTGGTGCTGGCGGAAAAACCCTGCAGCTGCGGTCTTTGATGTTGGCCCAGGCTGCTGATAATAAAACACCCTCTACGGGCAGCATTATATCGTCGGATATTCGCTCCAATGCCCTAGAAGAACTGACTAAACGTGCCCAAAGAGCCCACTTTAACGACATTAGCGTTGCCCGTTGGAAGAGCGATGCCCTGCCGGTATCTGCGGATCATTTCGACGGTGTGTTAGTCGATGCCCCGTGCAGTTGTACTGGCACTTGGCGACGTAATCCCGATATGCGTTGGTTGGATGGTGTTGAAGCCGTGGCCGATAAAGCCGCGTTACAGCTCGATATTTTAAGCCGTAGTAGCAGCGCAGTTAAAGCGGGCGGCATCCTCGTTTACGCCACGTGTTCCTTGTCGCCGCTCGAGAACCAAGACGTGGTGACGGCGTTTTTAAAGCAACATCCAGAGTTCACGCTCACGCCAATACGCCATCCTTTTACGGGTGAACAAACAGAAATGTTGACCGTATGGCCCTTTGAAGCGAATAGTGATGGTATGTTTGTCACGCGTATGCTGCGCGTCAAGTAACACTAACTCATTATTTTGTATCAAAACTTGGCGCCTTTCATTCTGGGCGCCAGTTTCAATCATATAATATAATTTCCGATGATAATTACACTTATCCTTTAATTATCATAATGATAATCCACATATTCCCCATTAAAATCTCAGATACGGCCATTTCAGTGGCAAGATATAGCCTTTGGACAAAACTTTTCACCATCAGTGATGAAATATTTCGCTTTAGCTTCATCTCTCCTTTGGGTAAAAAGATCGGGTGCTGCGAATGGCACAGGTATTTTTGGAATTTTGACCATGTCACACTCCTATGAATTTGACGACGATGATGCGCCATGGGGCGATAACGTCAAAGGTAAGCAAAAGAATAAACGCGTGAAACAGCGCCGCAGAGATACTAAGCGACGTTACTCGGACGATAATACAGAGGTGGATTTCTACCAAAATAAATCGAAGTAACTAAATCTAAGTACCCTTGCTCTCACGGGTTTGTTTTACAAATTCGTTCTGTGCTAAACCTGCCAAATCTGAGCAAGTTGGATAATATCCAACTTGCTACTCAACCCCGTTATCCTCTCTCAAATACTTAATCATTCCAGTGTAAAATCAATGGGCTTAATTGCTTATTTGCCCTATGCTTTTTGGGCTATAACTCCCAAATCATTGGACTTACACTGAAATTTAAGGATGAACGCCATGGAAAAACAGCGCCCCGACTTTATTTATCCCCAAGGCAGTATGTTGATGCACTCGCCCTTAGTGCTAAATAAAGCCGATATGTACGGTTTTTTTCTTAAGGGGAAACAGGAAAACCTGCAACGCTCTATCGATAAAACCCTGAATCAAGTTGCCTGTAGCGCAATGTATTTTAAGGTGCTGTCTCCCTACGTACTGACAACCTTCACTCAAATTGAAAAAGCATATTCCGCTTATCCAGAGGACAGAGCTAAGGGCTGGATCCAAGAAACGGACATCATCACTTGGGTCATGGTCGGGCGCCAAGATAGCAGCGACAGTAAACAAATCAGCCAAGTGTATTTTCAGCCACTACACATTTGGGTGAACGATGCCATGGCCTTAATTAATGGCAGAGAACTCTTTGGTTATCCTAAGTATTTATGTGAATACACTATGCCAGCGGTTGGCGAGCCTCTGACGCGATTATCCCTTGAGACCAAAAGTTTTTTACATTTCTCACCCGAAACCGAACTTGCCCTGCATCCATTAATTGAAGTGAATTGCGATGCCAAACCCGAGGCACAGCTTTCAACCCTTGAAGCGATAGCTCAAACTTGGCAACTCTTTAAAGAACAAACCGATTTTATTCCAGAACTTGACCAGCTTGGCGAAGAGCAGCTATTTCATCTGTTATTTAAACCCGCTATCGATCAAGTATTTCTAAAACAGTTCCCCGACTCGTCAGGGCAAAAAGCCATTTATCAAGCCATCGTTGCCGCGCCAGCCCAAGTGAATAAAGTGCACAGTGTTGCCCTGCTAAAAAATGATTTTGTCGCGACCATTTTTGATAATGCCAGCTTCCCGTTAAAGGATACGCTCGGGGTCGAGATTGGTGAGCAGCACGTTTTACTCCCTTACCATGTGAACTTCGATTTTGAAGTGCCGCCCGGCGAGGTATTAGTCGATAACTCCGAAATCAAAAAACAGAAAATAGCCATTCTCGGTGGCGGTGTCGCGGCAATGACAGCAGCCTGTTATCTAACCGACAAACCCGGCTGGCAGAATCAATATGAGATTGATGTCTATCAACTCGGCTGGCGTATCGGTGGTAAAGGGGCTAGTGGCCGCAATGCCGCTATGGGACAACGCATCGAAGAACATGGTTTACACATTTGGTTTGGTTTCTATCAAAACGCGTTTGCCCTAATGCGTAAAGCGTATGAGGAATTGGATAGGCCAGCAAACGCGCCGCTTGCGACTTTTTTTGATGCCTTTAAACCCCATAACTTTATCGTCTTACAGGAAGAAGTTGATGGCCGTTCTGTGAGTTGGCCAATCACTTTCCCAATGCTACCAGGCATCCCAGGTGATGGCACCGAAACCCTCACCTTCTGGAAAGTCGTTAAAGTCGCCTTTGCGTGGATCAAAGAATGGCTCAAAGACATGGATGACCTGCTCGATGCAGATGAAAAAGCCATGGGAACACCTAAAAACTGGCTCGATAGCAGCTGGTTTGAACGCTTAAAAGATAAGTTAGAGGATTCGGTCGAAGATGCCAAAGAATCACTCGACGCGCTCGGTGATAAGCTTGAATGCCATTTTAATCAAATGATTGGCCGCGAGTGCGATGAGCATGTACACAGTGAAAGTGACGATGGTTTTGTAGAATCGGCCGTCGATGCCCTGCATCAAAGACTCGTGAAACGTTTTAGCGGACATTTAGATAATAATGACGAACTGCGCCACTTATATATAGCCGCCGATCTGGGGCTCACGATCCTCAAGGGCATGTTTGCCGACGATGTATTTGAAAAAGGCTTTGACGCCATCAATGACTATGATTATCGCGAATGGTTAACCAAACACGGCGCCAGCCTTAAGTACACAGTCGACAGCGCCCCAGTGCGCGGTTTTTACGACTTAGTGTTTGCCTATGAAAAAGGGAACTTCGACAAACCCAATGTCGAAGCGGGCACAATTATCCGCGCTATGCTGCGTATTGCCCTGTGCTATCAAGGTGGCGTGATGTGGAAAATGCAGGCGGGCATGGGGGATGTTGTGTTTACACCTTTTTACGAAGTGCTCAAACGCCGCGGAGTCAATTTCCACTACTTCAATCGAGTTGATAATCTCGAATGTCACAATCAAAGTATTCAAGCGATTGAGATCACTGAGCAAGTAGCTCTGGCGCCGACTGTCACAAACTACGATCCTTTAGTCGATGTGAAAGGTCTCGCTTGCTGGCCGAGTACGCCCAATTATGAGCAGCTTGAGCCTGAACAAGCGGCACTGCTTAAAGCCCATAATATCAATCTTGAACACTTCTGGAGCGATTGGGACAGCGTGTATGAAACTCACTTTGGCAAAGCCCTGCCGAAAAAGCGCTTAGTCAAAGGCGTAGATTTCGACAAAGTGATCTTCGGTCTATCCATAGGTTCTGTGCCCCATGTGGCGAGTGAAGTCATGGCACAAAGCCCAGCCCTCAAGCTTTGCGTTGATAAGGTGCAAACTGTCGCCACTCAAGCCTATCAACTGTGGATGAACCAAGATCTGAATGGGATAGGCTGGCCTAATTACTCTGAAGATGGCGAGGAACCCGTATTATCGGGCTTCACCGAACCCTTCGATACTTGGGCATCGATGAACCAACTGCTAGACAAAGAAGATTGGCGCGGCTTAGAACCTAAAAATGCCAGTTACTTTTGCTCGGCATTGCCTGTCGAAGCCTATCCACCAAGCTCGGATGTAGATTTCCTACAACAGAAAACCTTAGAAGCAAAAGCGGGCGCTATCCATCAACTCAATACCGAAATCCATAAACTTTGGCAAAATGTCGGTGATAGCTTCCCTTGGGAATGGTTACACGATGAACAAGACCGCCAAGGTGTTGCCCGCTTCGATAGCCAATATTGGCGCGCAAATGTAGACCCATCCGAGCGTTATGTCTTATCGGTTAAAGACAGCTCGCAGTATCGCATCACGACAGATGGCACAGGGATAGATAACCTGTATATGACGGGCGATTGGATAAAGACAGGCCTTAATGCGGGCTGCGTCGAAGCGGCGACGATGGCGGGAATGCACACTTCAAAAGCGATATCGGGTCATCCTGCGGTGATTAAGGGCGAAAAAGACTTCTAAGCTCGTCCTTAAATCTAGCTAAGTCGCAAACTTGGACACTGCTCAGTCCAAGCAAGATGAAGCTAATAAATCTAAGATAAAAACATAAACGGCGCAGATAAATTCTACGCCGTTTATGTTTTCCAATGTTCTAATAATACCAATCGTATTAAATATCTGTTCATTCAGCGGGAGTTCAACGCGCTTTAGACAAGGCGAAGGCTTGAAGGCATAGTGGTGCTCTGTCGAAAGCCTTAAACGCAGTATAAAGCGCGTTGCCATGTAGTAAACATCAGCCGCCCTTCGGGAGCCACACAGGCATCCCACTCCAGTGTTGCATTGACTTAAAAGGGAATAACCATTTCTGCGTCAATGCGCCTTGGATTGAAATACCTGTGAGGCTCTGAACTGATTAGCTATTTAATGTGATTGGTATAAAACGATTATTTTAAATTTTCAATAGCTAGCTTAAATGTAGCCTCACATCGACACCGCGAGTATCTGCATACTCTTGACGACGCTTATCCATACGCGATTGATATAAGTGAGTGTCAGCAGAACGCAACCACTCATGGGGATCTGCGACCTCAGTGTTTAACGACATCCCAAAACTACACTGGCAATCTTTAAAACCATGGCTTGCTAATTCTTCACCTAAGCCACTCAAAGCACTCTGTAATAACTGGATACCAGCAGAAGGCGTCACAATCACAAACTCGTCACCACTAATCCGATAAACCTTCATGTGCGCTAAGTCTGTTGCTTGCAATAACTGCACTATCAACAGCAATAATCTATCGCCTTCTTGATGGCCGAGTGTTTCATTGACACTTTTCAGACTATCGATATTCAATAGTGCTAACGCCATCGGTTGCACGACTTTATCGGCAAATCCTAATTGTGAGTTCATATATTCGTCAAAAGCATAACGATTACCGACTCGCGTTAATCCATCTAAACGTGCCTTTTCCCATGCAATCGCTAACTCTTCAATATGCGCCTTACGTTCCTCAGCAAGTAATTTCAGCTTATTCGCTAACGCTAAGGACAGCAGCAACGCATCGGCCGTGCCGCCCATCAGTGTCGCCAGCTCAGCATGTTCGATAAAATCAGGGGTTAACCCCATATTTCCGGGTAAAATAATCACCGCAGGCAACAGCAAGCAAGTAAAGGCAAGAATAAAATAACGTGCAGGAGCAAAGCCTTTCATCAAGCACACATTACCGCAAGTAATCGCTAAAGCAATCCATAGCATAATCAGTACAGAAGCAATAATTGCCGTATAGGATAACAACCAAATACTGGTCGGCAGAGCCACAATGCAGGCAAACATTAAATACTGACTAAGACGCCACAGCCGCGGAGAGTAACTAGGTAACTGCAGGAAGTGCTTGTAAAACATGATATTAAAAATGGGCAAACTGATGAAAAACAGATGATGCAACTCGAGGTAATGGAAATTAAATAAGTGTGCAGGCAAATGGAAAGTCAGTGCCCAGCCACCAAAATAGGCAAATACGTAAAGACCATAGTAGAGAAACGCTTTATCAAGAATAGAGATATAAATCAAAATATTATATAAAGCGATAAACAATAATCCGCCTAAACACAGCAGCACTGCCATTGCGAGACGGTCAGACATAAGTTGATGATCCGCCACACTTTGCAATGCTATCTCAGGGGGAGATGAGTAATAACGGCTACTCAGCTTCACCACCAACCAATAATCCGTGCCCATATTCAAGGTGACCTTACGGCCATAATCGAATAAAAACTGGTATGGAGCAGTGTAGCCACTGTGGGCATGTTGTACGCTGCCGTCACTGCCGAGTATCCAATAATCTACGGATTCAATAATCGAATTACTTGCATCCACTACCCAGTTTGATTGACGTTGATTGACCATCACAGGTGTAATCATCCAATAATCGCCACCGGTTAAGCTGACCGAACTAGCTTCGTCGAGTTGTCCCATCCAATGGGGCACAGTTTCAAACCGCTCAGGAGGCTGTTGATCCGCTTTAGCATGGAACAAATACGGGGAGTCCAACGCAATTTCAGCGCTTAATACAGAGGGACTTAATGTCCACAAAAAAAGTAAAAAACACCCAAATAGAGTTTGTTTAAGTTTGTTCATCGGCTTATTTAGTTAAAGGGCCATAGATCATTTTTACAGCTATGAAGAAAATGCTAATGCTGTCAATCTTAGTCGATAGTTGGATTTGTAGGTTAACTTTATGGCTACATTTAGTTTTTTACAATCAGTTAGGCTAAATTAGTCGGATATACCATGCCTTATGATGCTATTTTAGTCTCAAAGTCCAAACTGCGGCATGAAATTCAAGATACACCTCAATACTGACTTATTTTTGCTGGGATCCTATGCAGCCTCTATTGATGATTTTAGCCGCACAACTACTGATTGCCAGCGGTAACCTATTGGTTAAGTTGCTTGAAACCAATGTGCCTGTTTTTCAACTGGTGCTCTACAGGCAATTATTTGCCACTCTGCTTGTACTGCCTTTTGTGTGGCACTTACAGGGTAATCTTAAACTGAGTCCTTTTTACAAAGTGCATCTCGCCCGCGCACTATTGATTGGACTGGGCAACGCCATTTTTATGCTTGCTATTCTGCATCTTCCGCTCGCGACAGTAACAGCCGTGATTTATACCTCACCCTTGTTACTGCTAGTACTATCGGCCATTTTTTTAAATGAACGTATTGGTTATCGACGCATGGTCGCAGGTCTTATCGGCTTTAGCGGCATTTTGCTTATCAGCCAACCAACAGAATTTAACCTGTATATAGGTTTAGCCTTTTTCGGTGCCATAACATCAGCATTGAATAGTTTGATTTTAAAGGCCTATTCGACCCATGAACATCCTTTTTCCATGCTCTTTTGGTCTAATGCCTTTGCGATGATATTTCTGATACCTGCGACCTTATACGAAGGCGCCGAATTTAGTTTACCAGTGGCGCAAGTGGGACTGACTTTGGGACTATTTTACATTGCTATGACCTATCTCATCATCCATGCCTATCGACGTGCCGATGCGAGCCAAATGGCACCAGTAGAATATACAGGATTGATTTTTGCAGCCTTGTTAGGCTGGTGGATACTCGATGAAGAACTCAGCCTAGTGATTTTAATCGGTATTGGATTAGTCATTTTCTCATCCATATTGCCAAGCTACAGTGAGCTAAAGGCGAAATGGAAAAGCCGGCGAAGTTAACCTCGCCGGCTCTTTAATTCGACATCTCGATCGCAATACAGCTAAATCAATATGCTTTGTGCTTAGAAACGGAATTTACCGCCAATATACACACCATCTTCGAAAGTAAAATTGCGGGCATCATCGTATTCGAAGGCAATCTTGCGGTAACCAACATAAAGTGCCATGTTTGGCGTTATACGGTATTGCACTTTTGAGTCTAATTCATAATGACCATCAACATTGCCAAATGACAATACAGACGGCGCATAGTAAGCCGCGGCGTGCAGTGAAATATTGGGTCCCATTGATAGTGCATAACGACCACCAACAGAAACGGCACTTCCATTGGGTGAATAGTCAGACCAAAGCTGGCTTAACTGAGCACCGACCTCAAAGTGATGCACACCTGCATCATGGGTCATGTGCATCGCACCTTGAGCGATATGGCCGCCTTCATCCGCATAGATATAACCCAAAACTGCGTTAGTATCTTTGTTCAATTGCAGTTCTAACTCAGTTGAAACCACATCGTTGTTCAACCCAAGATTAAATTCTGACGCATTCACTTGCAGCGCTGCTGCACTCAATAATAAGACACTTGCTACTCTGAACTTAGCCATAAAAAAACACCTCAATAATGACTGTGGGTAATAGCCGCGGATCATACCGAATAAATAAAGAAAATCAGCCTATTTGCGTATAAAGAGGGATTATTTGCGAGGAATATACAAATGTAAAACAAGATGAAAACACATTAAGATCTAAGTCTTTTCACTTACAACACAATTAGACCGCCGGGGTACGATCGCCAACTAAAGACTGCATTATCGCTTCAGCATCGACATTAACGCTTAAAGCTAAGTAATACCAACCCACAGTATTTCCTGTGCCACGGATACTCAAATAATTACGCCAAAACTGAAAACCTGCCTTCAATAAATTAGCTTGACTCGACGTGTTCTCGGCGCGAATTGTGGCGTATAAAATCAATATCCCTAAAGCCTTAGCCACTTCGATACGTTTTTGCGTTAAACCTTGAGCTATGCCTTGACGCCGATAATAGGGCGACACCACCAGATAACCCAGTTCACCGACAGTGCCTTTACCAACAGTGCCTTTACCGGCTTTTATCGCGGCGCAACCGACAATCTCACCCTCGATAGTTTTCGCTAAGATCACCGCACGAGAATGGAAAAAGACCTGATGATCCAACGGATGAGCATTATCATCACGCCCATCAATTAATTGTGCCGCCAGCGCTAATTCTTCCGGCTTTTTACCTATAACAAACTGAATGTTATTCATATCCAGATTAAACCGTTAATGTTCCCAACATACGGTGAATGCACACCAAATTGCCGTGCATTCATCTTCCAAACTCACCCAAGAACCTACGCTACAGATATAACAACGTCGCCATACCTAAGAAAGTAAAGAAACCCACCACATCGGTCACAGTCGTTAAGATCACTGAACCCGATAACGCCGCATCTTGATTAAACTTCTGCAACACCATAGGCACTATCACCCCAGCAATAGCGGCAACGGCCATATTAATCAATATCGCACAGCCAATCACTATACCTATCGTCGCTTCACCGAACCACCAGCCAGAGACTAAACCTATCACTATCGCCCACAAAAATCCGTTAACTATGCCAATGCCGAGTTCGTTTTTCATTAGCGAAAACAAGTTACCCGCCGAAATCTGTCCCATAGCCATACCGCGGATCATTAGCGTTAAAGATTGGCTCCCCGCGATGCCGCCCATAGAAGCGACAATCGGCATCAACACCGCTAATGCAACCACTTGTGATAGGACATTTTCAAATAAACCAATAGTCGCTGAGGCAAGGAAAGCCGTCAGTAAATTGATCCCAAGCCATACTGCACGGCGCTGAGCACCTTTCATAATCGGGGCGAACAAGTCGTCGGATTCATCCATTCCCGCTGTTGCCATCAACTGCGCCTCATAATGCTCACGCACTAATGCCGTTGCGGTTCGTAGCGTCACTCGGCCGATTAACTCTCCGGACTCATCAATCACAGGCAATTCAATTTCGCGGCTGTGCTCTATCGCTTCGGCCGCTTCCAAAAGACTCGTATCGGCGGATAACGCACGGCAGTCCTCAGACAAAAGTGAAATCAATAACTCATCGGGATTATGTTTAAAAATATCATAACGACGAACAGTACCTTGATACTTATCCAGATCATCAACGATAAACAAATTGTCGTTACAATCGAGCTCTATACGGCGAAAGAAGCGCTGCGCTTGAGCAACTGTCGCCTTATCACTGAGCACCAACATTTGATGATCGGTATAACGGCCGATTTCATTCTCAGAGTATTGATCATAAAGTTCGAATCGTTGTCGCTGACGCTCTCCCATCTGAGCCAAGGCACGATCGGTAAAACTTTCAGGAAGATAATCACTCCACTCAATTAAATCTTCTGGGCTTAATTGCGCAAATAACAGATCCACTTCATTGTCAGGCATCCGCTTCAGGATCCCCATACGTGGATCGGCACGCATTAGGCTCAGCACAGTCACTCTGTCAGCAAATTCAACTTGCTGCCAACGCTCATAACGCTCATCCAAGGGCAAGGACTCAAGCGCTAAGGCTATGGTTCCAGGTTCTGAGTCATTCAGAATTTCACTAAACACTTCAGCCTGTTCTTCGCCTTCAACTTCAGTGAGTTGTTGAACTACTTGCCCCACATCAGCTTGCATGTTTGTTTCGTATTCTGCGTCATTTTCTATCACACAGATGCCCTTTTCTTTAGCCACAAAATTGCTGTAACTATATTGATAATTAAGTAAATTAGCAAACCCACAAAATAAATTGCGCGCAATTATATTGCTGAAAATTATTTTAAGGTTTATGCTGTTTGGCTAAGATCCTACGGAGGTGAACATGACTACGAATATATACAGCCAATCAGCAACAGACATTCAAGGCAACGCGGTAAGTTTAGAGCAGTATCGAGGCAAAGTACTCTTAATCGTCAACACCGCCAGTGAATGTGGATTTACACCGCAATACAAAGGATTAGAAACGCTATATCAAGAATACAAAGATAAAGGATTAGTGATTTTGGGCTTTCCTTGCAATCAATTTGGCGCCCAAGAAAAAGCCGATGAACAAGGCATTCAAGCCTTTTGTGAATTGAATTTTGGCGTGACGTTTCCGCTATTTTCTAAAATAGAAGTGAATGGCGAACATACGCATCCACTTTATCAATACCTTAAGAAAGCCGCTCCCGGCGTATTAGGCACTCAAGGTATTAAATGGAATTTCACTAAATTTTTAGTTAATCGCCAAGGCGAAGCAATCGAAAGATTTGCATCAACGACCAAACCCGAAGCATTAGAAAGTAAAATTGCTGCTTTGCTAAAATAATTTAATCACTATCTATTTGAAATCTTGCAATTTATAAAAATTTAGATTTATTTTAATTTTTTATGGAACTTTAACCGTACAAGGCCCCTCAAATGTATTGAACAGTGAATGTCTTTTTCATGTTCATCATCTCCCTGGGGCTTCTAGCGCAGTCCCCTTGACCTAGGAATAGGTCATTAGGCAACCATTAGGTTGCCTTTTTTTATCCCTTCAATTTAGATGTAAAACAAATGTAACAACCAAGTATGAGCATGCAATATCTCTCAAAAACTTTTTTATCTTTTTTCTGATATCGGTGAACTTAATTAAAAATGGCGACTCTGAGTATAGGTAAGGATTAACGGATAAGATTAAATGCACCTTGAGAATGAAATATGTGAAGTCGCAGTTTCATGCACTCAAATGACACAGTTTCTGTTTTATCGCATTGAGTCGAATTGGTTGGTCGTTCATCATCATCTCCCTTTTGGGACACAATAGAAAACACGCTAGCGCACTGAATTCTATTTGTATCCCGCACTGATTTCCTTGTGGCAACCTTAGGTTGCCATTTTTTTTACTCAAATTTCAACAAGCGCTAACGCTAGCTTATAGATTAATAAATCTGGCACGCGTTTAATTTTTATCCCCATGATTTTAATGTAAAACAAATGTAACGCTTAAGTGTGAGCACTCAGTATTCCCCAGAAAATCTTTTTGAAACTTTTTGGGATTTTTTTCTGATATCAGTGAACTTAATTAAAAATGGTGACTCTGAGTATAGGTAAGGATTAACAGATAAGATTAAATGCACCTTGAGAATGAAATATGTGAAGTCGCAGTTTCATACCCTCAAATGACACAGTTTCTGTTTTATCGCATTGAGTCGAATTGGTTGGTCGTTCATCATCATCTCCCTTTTGGGACACAATAGAAAATACGCTAGCGCATTGAATTCTATTTGTATCCCGCACTGATTTCTTTGTGGCAACCCATAGGTTGCCATTTTTTTTACCTAAATTTCTATAAGCTGAGTGATTTGTCCAATTGAACTTGAATCGAAGGATGATAGCCTGCACGAGCCTTTGTATAGATGTCTTTTAATTCAGAGTGATATCCCGCAATTTGTAACTCAGCATAGAGTGGCCGCACAAATTTACCGCGTCCAATACGCACTAAATAGGCACTTAATGCCGGCAACACAGGATCATAATGATTACGAATAGCGACTCGAAACCAATCACAGGCAATTTCTGCATTAGTCGATTGGGTTAATTGGAAGGTTTCATCCAGATCCATCAATTGAACTTGACTAACGACTTCAGGTAATTGGGTCAGAAAATATTGCCAATGGTGCACTCGCCAATCTTTAACACTTAATCTGCCCGCTGCTGTTCCCTGTAGAAAACACGCCAGCGCATCATCGACTTTATCTAAACTCATGGATGTTGGTCCGCAATAGCCCTTAGGTAAGCCTTCACCATAAATCCACGTTAATAGTTCAGCCTCAGTGATTTTATCTGCATGTAATTGCAGTAAAGTTTGTTTTGCGTACTCGACAAACACTTCAGTGGTAATGGCTTTAAACGCAAAATGATTCACATAAGTGAGTAAAAATTTATCAAATTCTACTCGCCCTAGCCTACGCTCTAAATCATGGACAAACATCGAAGCCTTATCATAAGTAAAACGATTAAAGGCAAGATTAGGATCGTCCTGCTGCACATTAGCGGGTAAAGTTTGCTTACCCGTAGGCAAAGACGCTATTTCTTCTTTTAAGCGACCAAACTCTATCACCCATTCTAATTCTGCCTGTTCTTTGCCGTAGACAGCCTCGACAATACGGTTAGTAAAATAGGTCGTGAAACCTTCGTTTAACCAGAGATCACGCCAAGTCGCATTACTGACCAGATTACCCGTCCAAGAATGCGCTAACTCATGGGCAACGGTTGACACTAAACTTTTATCACCAGCAATGAGCGTGGGCGTTAAAAAGGCTAAACGCGGATTTTCCATTCCACCGAATGGAAAACTCGGCGGCAAGATAATCATGTCATAGCGGCCCCATACGTAAGGACCTAACAATGACTCGGCAACGTCGAGCATGTATTCAGTATCTTCAAACTCTTTTGCGGCGGCCGCTAGCATGCTCGGCTCGGTATACACGCCGCATCTTGGACCTATCGCTTGAAAGGCAATATCACCCACAGCCAAGGCCATTAAATGGGTCGGAATAGGCTGTTCCATCTCAAAGTGAAACACACCATTAAGTGGCGTATCGGGATGATTCATCGCGCTCATAACGGCGCGCATGCCTTTGGGCACTTGCACCTTAGCATCAAAAGTGATCCGCACCTTAGGCGTATCTTGTAATGGGATCCAACTGCGGGCATTGATCGGTTGCGATTGACTAAAGAGGTAAGGTAACTGTTTACCCGCGGTTTGCTCAGGCGCTAGCCACTGTAATCCTTGGGCGGACGGAGAGGTTTGATAGTGAATACAAATCTGCTTGCAAGGAGATTCTGGTAACGTGATACACAATTTTTGCCCGAGTATGGGGTCAGCTTCATTAAGCACAAAATCGAGCGGTTCTTCATCCATTTCTGTTAATACATTCACCCCCTCTGTAGCATTAAAACAAGTCACAGCGAGTATGGTTAGATCTCGACTATCAAGCCAAAGCTCTGTTACATCACACTCAAGAAAATCCAAGGACAGCGTCGCTTTAGCGAAAAGACGCTGCGCGTCAAAATCCACCATGACATCCAAAGAGACATGGGTCACTTGCACTTGTTCGGTATTCGCAAAAGAATGGTAATCTCGGGTTAAATCCCAAGGGGCTACATCAGCTAATGTACTCTTAGTTGGTTGCAACACTGTCGCCTCGATATTCAAGTTCTGAGCGGTATGTTCTAAATAGTGAGTTATGAGTTACCTTGCTGTGGTGACGGGCTTGATAACTTATCACTAATCATTGGGAGGTATTATCGACTGCAAATTTACTCAGAGGCAAATCGTAACTGAGCTCTAGAGCTCCTTAGGAACAAGTTTTTTGTAACAGTTCATCTTTAGGTGTAGGTACCGAGTTTGCAATAAGCTATCTCTAGCTTGCTGGATTTATCGGTAGTCACAGTAGAAGCAGCTAAAATTGAGACGTGCAAACTTGGCAAAAATCGAGTCAGCCTCTTTTTATAAAAACAAAATGCAAAATTATTTAAAATATTTCGCACTTTCCCTGAACTAATTTGATGATGCTGAGTCAGATATTATGAACCGAATCTTTGTAATGAGTTTCTTCGTTCATCATCATTCTCCTTTAGATGGTTTCTAGCGCGACCGTCCCAAGATTCCGAATTGGAATTTACAGCAACCTACTTAGGTTGCTTTTTTTATGTCTTTAATTTGGTATAAACCCGACATCATTACACATTTAAAACCACAAAAACAAAAAGGACCTCCTGGGAGGTCCTTGATTAACAAGCCATTTGACTTACAAACGAATACCTACTTGCTCTAAATCTTTAGCAACTACGCTATTAGGCACTGGCACATAGCCATCTTTCTCTACCACTTGCTGACCTTGCTTAGACAATACATAACGCAGGAATTCTTTTTCCATTGGTGCTAAGTCTTTGTTTGGTTGCTTGTTCACGTAAACGTATAAGTAACGTGATAGTGGGTAAGTACCATTAGCCGCGTTTTCAGCTGTAGCTTCGATAAACTCATTGCCTTTCTTAGCGATGGCAACAGCTTTAACACCTGCAGTTTTGTAACCGATACCTGAGTAGCCAATCGCATTCAGAGATTGAGAAACAGATTGCACAACAGAAGCTGAACCAGGTTGCTCGTTTACGTTAGCTTTAAAGTCACCTTTACAAAGCGCGTGCTCTTTAAAGTAACCGTAAGTGCCCGATACTGAGTTGCGACCGTAAAGTTGAACGTCTTTGGCAGACCAGTTACCGTCTAAGCCTAAATCGCCCCAACGTTGGATGTCACTGCTACCACATTTGTGAGTTGAAGAAAAAATGCCATCAACTTGCTCAACGCTTAAGCCTTTGATTGGGTTATCTTTGTGCACGAATACGGCTAAAGCATCGATAGCTACACGAATCGCAGTTGGCTTATAACCAAAATGCTTTTCGAACGCTTCAACTTCATTAGGCTTCATCTTACGGCTCATAGGACCGAACTGTGAAGTGCCTTCAGTCAACGCTGGTGGCGCAGTAGAAGAACCCGCCGCTTGGATCTGAATGTTGACGTTAGGGTACATTTGTTTAAATTCTTCTGCCCAAAGTGTCATCATGTTGGCTAAGGTATCTGACCCTACAGATGATAAGTTGCCAGATACACCGCTCGCTTTTTCATAAGTAGGCAGAGATGGATCAATCGATGCCATCGCAGTGGCAGAGAATACACCAGCGGCTGTTAGAGTAATCGCGCCGACAAGCTTTTTCAGTTTCATTATGTGCTCCAGTAGTAAGCTAACTAATTTGTAACTTAAGTTTCTTCAGACGCAGCCAGTATCAATCGCTACAATGACAATTCTATGTCCGTGATATGACACTTAAATGACAATGCACTATTTATCGCTTTTTTCTGTCATTAATACCAATCACATTAAATATCTAATCAGTTCAGAGCCTCACAGGCATTTCAATCCAAGGCGCATTGACGCAGAAATGGTCATTCATGCAACACCGGAGTGGGATGCCTGTGTGGCTCCCGAAGGGCGGGTGATGTTAACGGCATGGCAACGCGCTTTATACTGCGTTAAAGGCTTTCGACAGAGCACCACTATGCCTTCAAGCATTCGCCTTGTCTAAAGCGCGTTGAATCCCCGCTGAATGAACAGATATTTAATACTATTGGTATAATAAAGACTCAATAAACCTAGAAACAAAAACAGGCCCTAATGGCCTGTTTTTATTATTTATTGTAAATGTTTCACTCACACATACTATTTCTTACGTTCGATAAGATGCAAAGGGATAATAAAGCTAAAAGTACTGCCTTTACCGACTTCACTGCTGATTTTAAGCTTACTGTGATGGTGGTTAAGCGCATGTTTTACTATCGCTAAACCTAAACCACTACCACCAGTTTGCCTTGAGCGCGCACTGTCTACCCGATAAAAGCGTTCCGTTAATCGACCAATATGCTGAGCCGCAATACCTTCACCCGTATCCGTTACGCTAAAGATGGCACCCGTAGCCACACTGCACCACTGCACTGTAATTTTCCCGCCAGGTTCTGTGTAACGAATCGCATTAGAAATCAAGTTAGAACAGGCACTTCTCAGCTGTAATTCATTGCCGTGAGAATCAAGTCCAGGCTCACAATAGAAACTCAATTCATACTTCTCTTGTGCCAGCGCCTTAGCTTCCTCCTTGAGCACCTCCATCAACTGCGTCATATTCACAGTGTTTTCGAGGTTAATATCAGCCGCATCTTCAATTCGCGATAACATCAATAGCTGTTCGACCATAGATTGCATTCGTCGCGTCTGCTGCTGCATCAATGCTAACGGCTTGACGTTCATCGAATCAGGCTCAGCCATGCTTTGCATCATTTCGAGGTAACCCTGTAACACAGTGAGCGGCGTTTTTAATTCATGCGACACATTGGCGACAAACTCTTTACGCATTCCCTCAAGCTGACGTATACGAGTGATATCCCGCGCAATTAACAGTAACTGCCTGTCACCGTAAGCCATGATACGGATTTCAAGCAAACGCCTATCCGATACTGGCGAAGGTAACTCCAGCGGCTCTTTGTATTGTGCGGATTTAATGTAAGCAGAAAAATCAGGATGACGGATTAAATTATCGATTCGTTGACCATTATCCTGTGGCCACACAAAACCGAGAATGAGTTGCGCTAACTTGTTACACCATAAAATATTATGCTCTGAATCAAGCACGACAGCGGCATCGGGTAACGCCTCAGCACCTTGACGAAATCGTGCCAGCAGTGCGGCCAGTTGACCGACTCGTCGACGATTCTTCCCTTGAAGGCGATAAATACCGTTAAATACACCTTCCCAGCTCCCACTGCCCTGCGGCGGCGTGAGTTTCCTATCCCGCCATAACCAAAAGTTAAGCCGTGATAATTGTCGGTAATGCCAGCAAACTAACCCTAGCGTGCCGATAAAGAGTATCCAGAGAAGTTTCCCTACCAATAAACCTATTAGCGCGCAAAGCAGTAGATATAAACCTAAGCGCGTAAACAACCGATACCCTGAATAAGAGTCAGACATAAATAAACCCAAACATCAGGCTAAATAAGAGGAGCACAAGATAGCGTAAAAGCTAACTTGTGCCTAACAGTTATTCAGCACTAAATGCGTGTAGAGAAACGATAACCAGCGCCACGAACCGTTTGGATCAAGCGATCATGACCAGACTCTTCAACGGCTTTACGAAGGCGTCTGATATGCACGTCAACGGTTCTGTCTTCAACATACACATTGGTGCCCCACACATTATCGAGCAGCTGTTCACGGCTGTAAACACGCTCAGGATGGGTCATGAAAAAGTGTAATAAACGAAATTCGGTTGGGCCCATATCTAATACAGTTTCACCCACACTCACCCTGTGACTCACAGGATCGAGCATTAAGCCCTGTACATCAATGGTTTCTTCTAAACGAGTCGGTGCACTGCGACGCAATACGGCTTTAATACGTGCGACCAGCTCTTTAGGGGAAAAAGGTTTAGTGATGTAATCATCGGCGCCAACTTCGAGGCCTTTGACTTTATCTTCCTCTTCACCGCGGGCGGTTAACATAATGATCGGAATTTGGCGCGTAAACTCATCTTGCTTTAAGCGTTTCGCCAATTGAATACCACTTCCGCCAGGAAACATCCAATCCAATAAAATCAGATCGGGGTAAGGCTCCTTTAGCAGCGCAATGGCCGAATCAAAATCTTCCGCCGCAGAGGTTGTAAACCCATGCTGTTCCATTACAAAAGTCAGCATCTCGCGGATGGCCAACTCGTCTTCTACTATCAATATCCTTGCAGTCATAAGTGATTTTCTGTCAGTGAATGTCAACACGGCTATTATTAGTCATTTTTATTACAGATTTATGAATAAGCACGCCGCTTGAGCCATATAGTAGTAATATTTGTCATAATAAGTTTATATAACTGTTTGTTTATAGCAATAAAAAAGGAGGCTATATGCCTCCTTAATTGAGTTTTAATGCTGGATTTAGAATTTGTGTTCTAAGCCAACACCAATGTATTTGTCATCATCTGTAGACGCTTCTAACGAGCGGTTCGTGTAGAAAGCGAATAGTTTAGTTGGCTTACCTAAACTGTAGTCTGCACCTACCGACCATGAATCACCAAGTTCTTCCATATCTTGGAACTGAGCTTTTAAAGTAACAGCATCGATATCATAGGCAGCGCTTAATAGATAGCCGTTAGCACTTTCTGCAGTGACTTCAACTGGCATCGACGTTGCAGAATCAAATTTATAGGTTTGCTCTTGTTGCTGGTACATACCACCCAGTTTAATACCGGCTAACTTAGCTTGTAAGCTGGCACGAACAATCTCATATCCAGACACATCAGAGTCATAAGCAAGAGATGCATAAACGGGTGTTTTCTTCAGTTTCGCATCACCATACATGGCCGCTAAGCTAAAACCATCTTGAGCAAATTGACCTTTTACATCATTTCCTTCGGCAACATAGGTAACACCAAATACAAAATCACCAAAGGAAGGCGTAAGGTAAGTCGCCGTTTGAGCAGCACGAACTTCACCCTTGAACAGCTTACCTAAGTCACCTGAAAGGTCGTTAAACTGATCAACATCACCTTGAGAAATTTTCAACAAGGTATCATTACGACCCACAGAGAACGAACCAAATGCGCCTTTCAAACCAACAAATTGGTTACGTGCAGTAAAGTTATCGCTTGATGCTGCACCTGTATCAACTTGATATTCCACTGTGTAGAAAGCTTCCAGCGAGCTAGACAGCGCAAAATCACCCTTCACACCAAAACGAGAAGCATTACTTTGAATAGTTGTTGTAGCATCACCTTTCTCATCATTTGATTGAGCAGTGACATTCAACTTACCATAAACAGTCAGTGGCTCAGCGGCATTAGCTGAAGCCAGAGTTGCAGAAGCTAGCGCAGAAGCAAGTAGAGTTTTACAAAAAACGTTCATCATTTAATCCTTTCGACGTTATGTTCGTCTTGGTTATTGGTTTGGAACGACCGAAAGTTTGCAATGAATGTGTTTCAATTTTATTTCAATTGTGACCATTAACGTTGGCGAGCAAAAAAGCTGACGTGAAGCCAGGCACAAAACCCAGTAAAAATGCAGGCTGCAGCTAAGCTAATTATTATGTTACAGTTTAATGAATTCTGATCTTCCGTTAAAAATCAGCTATTGAACACAGGTTTACCCCGTCCAAACTATGCCGTAAACTGCCACTTTAATTTTCAATGGGCGCCTCTTATGTGGTTTAAAAATCTTACTCTTTATCGTTTCAATAAACCTTTTGCCGTCGAAACCGAAGCGCTAGAAACTGCGTTGGCCGATTTCACTTTCTCCCCCTGCTCAAGCCAAGATGTCAGTAAATTTGGTTTCTCAAATGCGTTAGGCAAAAAAGGCAGTTCTTTGGTCCATAGCGCTGACAATCGCCATCTGATCTGCGTGACTAAAGAAGAGAAAATTCTGCCAGGCCAAGTCATCAAAGAAGCCTTAGAAGAAAAAGTGGCTCTCATTGAAGATGAAGAAAATCGTAAACTGGCGAAAAAAGAAAAAGATGCGCTAAAAGATGAAATCATCACTAGCCTACTGCCACGCGCTTTTTCGCGTCGAAGCCAAACCCACGCCTTGATTTTGCCTGAGCTAGAAATGATCCTCGTTGATAGTTCAAGTGCCACTAAGGCCGAAGAATTATTAGCGTTATTACGTAAAGCTCTCGGCAGTTTACCTGTGATCCCACTGAGCTTTAAAGCGCCAGTCGAATCCAATTTAACTGAATGGTTAAAACTTGGCAGCGCACCATTACCCTTTGAAATGCAAGACGAAGCCGAGCTAAAATCTGAAGCTGATGAAGGCGGAATTGTGCGCTTTAAGCAGCAGGATTTGAAAGAAGACGAAGTGTTAGCTCACTTAGCTACAGGTAAGCAAGTACACAAGTTAGCGCTGCATTTCGGCCAATCGATTGCACTATTATTGCAATCAGATGCCAGCGTGAAGCGCCTTAAATTCTCTGAAGAATTTAGAGCAGGGAACGATGAAGTCGGCACTGACGATCCTATGGCCCGTTTAGATGCAGACTTTGCCCTAATGGGCAGCGAGTTAGTCGCCTTGATGCATGCACTCGTGGCCGCCCTTGGTGGACTCGAAGACGCACAAGTTTAAGCAGAAATCGTTAAGCAGACGAGATCTGCAATTCGCTTGTTAGACTGAGCCGTACAAGATAAGAAAAGGCGCCCCATCAAAATAATGGTTGCGCCTTTTTTGTGACGATTTTACTTTAGGTGGCTTTAAGACAAAGGCATTTAGATGCTAAAGATGAAGTCCTAACCACATTAAGCTTTAGTCGCTAACTCGCCTTTATTGTCAAACGGCCAATCAATGCCTAACCAAGTCTTGAAGAAAGCTTTTTGCTGTTTAGTCGCTTTTGCATCCCCCTTGAGCACTAGCTTACCGCTTTGCTGCTCGCCAAGGATGAGCTGTACTTGCTTGATTTTATCGTTGCTAAATAATATCACCTCTACACTATCGCCAACCTTAAAGTCTTTGATGCGCTTATAGAAACCCGCAGCAGTCACCTTGAGACCATTAATCGCTAATACTTCATCCCCCGCAACTATGCCCGCTTGCCAAGCAGGACCATTACGCAACACTTGGTCTAACACTAAAGAGCCATGGGTACTGCTCAAGGTCATTCCCGCAAATGCCTCAGCTTTTGAATCTTTACCATAGGACAGATTTAACCCTGCCTGTGATAATAATTCTGGGAAATCTAAACTCATGGGACTATTCACATTGGCTTGCCACCAAGACGCATAATCTTTGCCAGATAAGTCTTTAAGAATGTACTGAACATCACTAACACCATAGCCTTTTGGTACGCGATGATCTTGATATAAACGACGGTGCACATCGCGATATGAATACTTAAGCTCGGAGTCTTGCAGCAATGAAAAATCTAAGGCTAAAGAGGTTAAGTAGCCCTCTGAGTAAATATTTACACTGTGGTTAATGGCATAATCGCCACCGATACTGCTCCACTCCCCTGCACTCGCCTCTGCCACAGATTGAGTTTCACGACCTGGATTGAGTTGGTTTTTCTCGACGCGCTTGGCTAAATCTTCGAGGAACTCTTTAACTGTTATCACTCCAGCCCGCAACAGCAACTGATCTTGAAAATAACTGGTAGAACCTTCAGCCATCCACAGTAATTCCGTCATATTTTCATGTTGATAATCATAGGGAACTAATCCCTCGGGGCGATAAGCCTTCACGTTCCAGGTATGGATAAACTCATGGGATGCAGTGCTAATAAAGCGCAGGTAGTCCTTGCGTTCACGGAAACTAAAGCGCGGCAGTTGAATGACAGTAGAGTTTAAATGTTCTGTCGCGCCACTGGCACCACTCGTTGCATGCACCATATAAACGTAACGATCAAAAGGATAATCATCCCAAATCACCTTAGCTTGACCGCTTAAGGCTTTAAGATCTTTTACTATTTTGTCCGTGTCATAGTTACCTTCCCCCCAAAACACCAATTCATAGTTTTTACCATTAGCACTAAATTGTTTATGAGTACTCACACCAGTTTCAATCGGGGAGTCGATCAACACATCATAATTAGGGGCAATAAAGGAATGAGCGGCCTTACCCGATGACATCCCAGAGTAACTTTGCCAATTTTTAGGCACTTTTAATTCTACGGATATTGGTTCAGAGCGAAATTGCGGACTGTACATGAACACACCGCTAGCATCCAAATAGGCATGGCTCGCGTCAATATGGCGCACCCTTTGGCCTAATTCATTAGCGTACAATTGATAACTGACGGTAACACGGGTTGGCTGCGTGAGCGCCACTTGCCATTCACCGCTCGCGGTGCGCTTCCATTGCAGTTCATGACCTTGACTATCTTTAGCACTAAATAAGCGCACACCATCGGCCAAAGGCAATACTTGATATTTGCCCGTCCGCCACACAGGGAGATTCACCGTAAAATCGTTCGTCTTCACTTCAGGAAAAGTGACACTCACTTGGGCAATATGGTGTTCGGGTTTAATAAGGTCGATTTGGTATTTCACATCGGCCAATACTTGACCCGAAAATAATGCGCTCAATATCAAGATTGATAGTCTGTTGGGTTTCACTCTTGCTTCCTTCTGTTATTATGCTTCTTATGATTTTTCCAAGTATAACAAGCCGATGTAGCATCCTCATTAGGCGCTAACAAAAGCTAACAAAATAAGTTCCTTGACTAAAGGAATGAGGAATCACAGTTCAAATGCAAAAACTCACGGTTATTTTATTTACTCTGTTGCTGTCACTGCCTTTTACAGTCCAAAGCCGAGATCTCGAAGCGGATGAGGTTGAGTTAAGAGAATCACCGCAGCAAATGTATGATGCGCTCAACAAAACGATTTCCTTTCCCCTCGCATTTCAAAACCGTGACCAATTTGAGCGCGCAGCCCAAGAGCAAGGCTACAATCCACTCGAATTTGAACAGATTTTGTATTTACTGGCCCGCCTCAATATGGAGCCAAACGTTAAAACCAAGGTCGATTTTCAAAACGCAAAAAGCTTGATTGAACTCCTATCGACTGCGGCGCAATCGCCCTATGAACTTGCCATGGTCGCCATGTTAAATGGCCGTTACCTTGGCCGTACTGAACAGAAATATCAAGAAGCGATTGGTCTTTATAACGAAGCGCTCACCCGCATCAACGACAGCTATGACATCGAAGCATTAATTCTTAAACACAATATTCATGAACATCTAGGTGGCTTACATTTATTGATCCGCCAGGAAGTGCCTGCACTGATGCACTTCCACACATACCGCGACATTGCCTATAAACTCAGAAACGATTACTTAATCGCGGCGGCTGAAGCGAGGCTTGGCTTTTATTACAATTTTAATCAACAGCTTACAAAATCACTACAGCATTATAGTGAAGCGATTCGGATCTCCAATCGTTCTAATTACCCATCAATGAAAACCAATCTGCAATTACAACTTTCTAAGGTATATCGTGATTTAAAGCAGTGGGATGAAGCGCTTAAAAACGCTCATGAAGCCGCGGCTGGATTTAAAAAAATGGGCAATGACACTTATCTTTCAAGTTGTATGACAGTGATCGCTATGGTCTATGGTGAACAAGGGGATTGGCATAAAGCGATTGATTACTACCTAAATGCCCAGCAATTAGATGCAAAACGCGGTAACTACATCGCACAAGGGCTTAATTTCCATAATTTAGGACAAGCCTACTCAAATATTAAAGACAATGTTAACGCCCTAAAATATTTACTGATGGCCAATCAAATATTCAAAGAAAAACAAAGCCATCACTATCAAGTTTATAACGAACTCTTAATTGGTGAAATCGCCCAAACCAACCAAGATTGGCCGCTGATGATGGCCCATGCCGATATCGCATTAGCACTCGCGGTCGATTTAAAACTGGTCGATGAACAAAAATCCGCACTCACCCTTATCGCCTCGGCGGCGCAAAAATTAGGTGAATTATCAAAAACCATCGATGCCCAAGCCCGTATCATTGAGCTAAGTAAAAAGCCAGCCGAGACAGATAAAGACTCCCCAGTGTCGGCCTCTGCCCTTGCAGAGCAACAGCTTAAACTTGAGCTCAACATGCTACAGGGAAAACTCGTTGAGACAGTGAAAGAAAGCAACAACACTCACACGCTACTGCTCATTTGCAGCCTTATTGCCGGACTCTTGCTGCTAGTGATTATTTTCATGCTACAAAATCGCCGCAAAATAACGGCTAAAAACGCGGCATTAACTCAATTAACGCTACAGGAACCCTTCACTCACAATTTAGGGTATGCCGCATTATTAGCGCACTTAAGCCATAATCAAAGTCAGGAATCCACAACGGCACTCGGGATTATCGCCTTCCCCACCCAACTTACGACGGATCTGGACTATGGCCAATATTTTAGTGATGCAGTAACAGCGCAAATTGCCAATCATCTAACGGATGCACTCGCAGCATCTGTTTATGTGGTACGCCAAGGGGTATTTGCGGTTCGTTTCACGCAACCTATTGAGCCGACACAAATACTCAGCCAAGTACGCCTGAAACTCGATCAACAGCAAATCTCACATCATTTCCGTCTTGGCTTTGCGCATTTGCCACTTTTAGCGAAATCAGAAATTAAAATGGCCGCGAAATTAAAATTTGAAACAGTGCAGATGGCGCTTGCCTGTGCCCGTAGTTTAGGTGGTAATAACGACTATTATGTCGCTCTCAGAGCCCTCGACTTTGTTCCTTTGAGCTTATTTGCAAACCCGTTATTTTTGCACCTTGAAAAAGGCATTGAGCGTGGATTAATCAGATTAGAGACCAACGGCATTAAAGAGGATGTTCGCTGGCCTTGCTGGGAAAATAACCAAGATAGGCAATTATTGGAAAATATTTGATCAATATCGGTAATTAATCACAGAGTCACAGGCAAATCGCATTTGCACTCTACGCCCAGTGTTATAACATTAGTATCATATGAGTTAACAGCTAATCTGGACATAGGATTGTCATGTTTTTTAGCCTTGCAGAGTTAGGACAATACTCAGGATGAAGGATTCAAGCGCTACAGTTTCACAACTTGCCTTGCTGCAACAGAAACTCCATTCGGCCAAACTTGCCCTTGATGAAGTTAATGAAGATAGAAATGCAAAGTTACAGACATTACTCCAATTTATTGGTCACTTAAGCCTCGCCTGTAAAGGGCAAAATCTTGAGCTGGATAATAAACTCGCCAAACTGCGCCATAACTTAAATACGTTTGAGCGAGTCGATGAGGCATTGCCAGAATTAGTTGATGTCGAGCGCCTGCTAAAAGGCCAATATCACCATGTGATGGTACAACTCGAAGAGAGTCGTACTGGTTTGTCACAGGTGATCCGTCAGATCCAACGCGTTAACTCTGCACCTGAAAAGCTCAAAAAAGAAGTCAATTACTTCAAGCAAGATCTGGCTAAACCTTTTCATACTGTGTGGGAATATATACCTAAAGTTAAGCAAATCATTGGCTTCTACGAAACCATATTACAGCTACAATTTAGCGAATCTGAAAAGCTTGATGTCTTACCAAAACACAGGCAGCTAGCCCATGAGCTGGCGCAGATGATTTCGGAAATCGAGTTCCGTAAAGATCAACGTGACCAAGTATTAGTGATCAAAGAAGTACTCTCTTCTGAGATTGAAGTTGATAGCTTGCTCGAAGCCTACCAAACCATTTTAGCGTTATTGCTTGATAACATCGCCCGCGAGAAATCGGCATCCCAAGAGTTTTTGTTTGCACTCAATGATGCCTTAGCCGCGGTACGTGAGGTGGTGAGCGAATCTTACAATCACAATCAACGTAGCTTCCAATTAAAAACCCAGCTGAATCGTGAGATTAACACCCGCGTAGATAACGCCGGTGAAATCATTATCGATGTGGAAAACGTCGTTGACCTTAAAGCTCAACTAACAGAGCAACTTAACTCTATCCGCTCGGCATTAGCCCGTAAAGAAGCCCTAGAGCAAAGAGAGCAAGCTCTGCTGCGCAAGTCGATGGAGACAATGCGCAAAGAGCTTAATGAGTTAAGTAGTGAGGCTAACACCTACAAAGAGCGTTTGTTTGAACAACAAAAACTCAACTTACTCGACAGCTTAACTCAATTGCCTAACCGTGCTGCATTAGAAGAGCGCATGGAGCTAGAATACCGTAACTATCAACGGCATAAGTCCCCGTTGTGGGTTGCCGTTGCCGATATCGATCACTTCAAAACCATCAATGACAGTTTTGGCCACAGCACAGGTGATAAAACCTTGCAAGTTATAGCAATGGCATTGAAAAACTCCCTGCGAGATACAGAATTTGTAGCCCGCTATGGCGGCGAAGAATTTGTACTGCTATTACCTGATGTGGCCCCTGCTGATATCGCTCAACTTTTAAACAGAGTGCGCGAGAAAGTAAAAAATATTCCATTTAAATTTAAAAATCAGAGAATTACAGTTACAGTATCTATAGGGGCTGCGCAAGTTATGGGAAGTGAACTCATACATGAGACCTTTGAACGCGCCGATGCAGCACTTTACAAAGCGAAACACGAAAGCAGAGACAGGGTTGTGATTGACGTATAATTAAGCCCCACTATACGCCTCCTCTAATCACTCCTGTCATGACGAAGGAGTGGTAAATGATAGTAAAAGTCAGCCCAAAAGGCAGCATGGATCAGCTTTCGCAACTTGAAGTTGATCGACTCAAAAATAGTGCCAAAAGTGCCCTATACCAACTGTACCGCAACTGCTCCTTAGCAGTGCTTGCCGCGGGTTTAAAAACCGACAACTCTAAAGCCCTATTCGAGCAATACCATGATTTCGACATCAACGTTCTACAACGGGAGCGCGGTGTAAAATTAGAACTGATCAATCCCCCCGAACAAGCCTTTGTCGATGGTCAAATTATCACGGGAATTCAGGAACATCTGTTCTCTGTCTTACGCGATATCCTTTATATCAGTGATAGATATGACTCACTAAAACACATTAATCTGACCAATGCCCACCATATCACCAATGTGGTGTTTGATATTCTGCGTAATGCGAGGGCGATAGCACCGATGAAAGACCCTAATGTGGTCGTCTGTTGGGGCGGACACAGTATTAATGCCATTGAATACCAGTACACACGTGAGGTAGGTTATCAACTTGGCCTGAGAGAATTAGATATTTGCACTGGCTGTGGTCCTGGCGCGATGGAAGGTCCGATGAAAGGTGCGGCGATAGGTCATGCCAAACAACGGATTAAAAATGCACGATATATTGGTTTAACTGAACCAAGTATTATTGCCGCCGAGCCACCGAATCAAATTGTCAATGAACTGGTGATCTTACCCGATATTGAAAAGCGCCTCGAAGCTTTCGTGCGCTTAGGCCATGGTATTATTATCTTCCCTGGCGGTGCTGGCACGGCTGAAGAATTGCTCTATATATTGGGTATTTTACTTAACGAAGAAAACCAACAAACGCCTTTCCCGCTGATACTCACAGGCCCAACGGAGAGCGCAGATTACTTCATTAAGATTGATGAGTTTATTGCCTCAACCTTAGGACCCGAAGCTCAGAAAAAGTACCAAATTATCATAGATAATCCCACTGAAGTGGCACGCATCATGAAGCAAGGAATGGAGCAAGTAAAAGCCTATCGCCGCTCAACGGGTGATGCTTACCAATATCAGTGGGCACTGAAGATTGAGTCTGAGTTTCAGTTACCTTTTATCCCAAGCCACGAAGTGATGGCAAACTTAGATCTACACTTCCAAACCAATAAAGCCGAACTTGCCGCCAACCTGCGTAAAGCGTTTTCGGGTATAGTGGCGGGTAACGTCAAGTCAGAAACAATCAAGCACATAGAGCGTGATGGCCCCTTCCAATTAAAAGGCGATCCTAAGCTCATGGATATGATGGATAAACTTTTAAGTGCATTTGTACAACAACAAAGAATGAAGCTTCCAGGAAGCGCCTATATTCCTTGCTATCAAATAGTGAAATAGAGAGCGAAGCAACAACACCCCATGAACAAGTTTTTAATCATCGATGGTCTCAACTTGGTTCGCCGCATCTATGCGGCGATCCCCGATGAATCCGATATGCAAAGCCTCACAGAGCGCGTCAGTTTGGCGTGCACTAAACTGCTGCGTGTGCATCGCCCAACCCATGTAGCTATCGTGTGGGACGGTGATGAAGTCTCATGGCGTAAACAGCTTTACCCCGATTATAAGAAAGGCCGTAAACCTATGCCGGAGCCGCTGGCAAAAGGCCTTGCTGCGCTGCAAGATCACTTAACCATGATGAACATTGGATCTATTTATGCGGCGGCTGAAGCCGATGATGTGATTGCCACTCTAGCGATAAAAACCGCCAAAGCGCAGGGTGAAGCCATTATAGTGTCCACCGACAAAGGTTTTAGTCAGCTCAATCATCGCCAAATCAGCCAGTGGGATCACTTTAATCAGCAGTACTTAGATATCGCTGCATTGGAACAAAAACTCGGTGTCGAACGCAGTCAATTTCTCGACTTGATGGCATTAGCTGGCGATAGCGGTAATAAAATTCCAGGTATTGCGGGCATAGGCCCTAAGTCGGCTGCCGAATTATTGAAAACCTTTAGAAGCTTACCAACCTTGTTTTCATCGCTATCTAACTTAGGCGCTAAACAAGCCAAAAAACTTGCCGAAGGTAAGGAGATGGCAAGACTCAGCTATAAGCTCGCGCAGTTACAAACAGACCTGCCACTCAATATTAATTTAAAAGATTTTCGCGTGATGAACTCCTTACCTGATAATAACTGCCTGCCTGAAAACCCAATCAATCCAGCCTAAACATCTGTTAATATAAAGTTGCAATTAACGCATTTACCTTAGAACAACAAAAGCGTATTTTATGGACGTAATAACGTGACTCATTTAATGAGGTAAAGGAATAACTGTAAATGAAATCAAAAGTTTCGGTAATCATCGGTAGCATTTTCGCCGCCTACGTCGCCTTTGTCGCTGTGGTGGTACTCGTTTATGAACCTACGCCAGATGACATGAGTTGGGAGGACCGACAGTCCTATAACAGCCAAAAAATGAACGAGTTAGCGCTAGGGCAAAATATCGTTTCAGTAAAACAGTTACTAGGTAAAGCTGACTTTTCAGAGGCCAAAGCCGTAAAAGAAACCAAGCTACAGGTGCTCTTTTATCGCACTCACCATGAAAAATCAGACGGTGTGACCACGAAAGAGGAATGTACCCCACTTATTTTTAAAAATGATCAATTGATTGCTTGGGGTCAAGATACCTATAAGCAATATCTCGATGCAGATACTGACACAGCCCTCAACTCTGCCCAAGAGACATTAACCAGTAAATAAATACGACTGACAGTTAAATAAAAACGCCACCGAATCGGTGGCGTTTTTATTTTGACAATCAACGAATTGACTCAATTGTAAAACAACTAAACCAATTGCCTATTCATCATCGGCCTTATACTCGACATAGGCTTCACCTTTGCTGAGCCATTCTGGCGCGGGTTTTCCCTTCAAATAATGGTCGAAATATTGCATCATGCGAATGCTGTAATCGAGCTTGTTCGGGTACTTTTTCAAGTGATGCGGCTCATCCTCGTATTGTAAGAACACCACCTCTTTACCCGCACGACGCATGGCTAAGTACATTTCAACACCTTGTTCCCAAGGCACTGCATCGTCCTTATCACCAAACATGATCATCAAAGGCGTTTGAATACGGTCAGCATAAAATACTGGCGAGTTTTCAATATACTTTTGCGGCGCGGCAAACAAACTTGCGCCAATACGACTCTGTCCGGTTTCATATTGGAACTGACGCGCAATGCCTGTACCGTGGCGAATACCGCTATAGGCACTGGTCATGTTCGATACTGGAGCACCTGCAACCGCCGCCTTAAACATCCTAGTTTGAGTAATGGCAAACGCCGTTTGATAGCCACTCCAAGAATGACCTTGCAAACCAATAGCATCGGGATCGGCAATGCCTATCTCAATCAGCTTTTGCACGCCAGACGTGAGCGCTTGTACTGAGCTCGCCCCTGGGTAACCAATTTCAAAGCGAATGTCCGGTAGGAACACCGCATAGCCATTATTGATGTACCAAGCAAAGTTAGGTCTGTGGTTAATGTTCATCTGCGGGAAGACATGCAGTCTATCCGTCATAAAGCGATAGTAATAAACCAGTACAGGATAGCGCTTACCCGCTTGATAATTCGTCGGCTTGATCAGCACGCCATCTAACGGTTTACCATCGCCATTTGTCCAGTGAACTAACTCGGATTGGCTCCAGTTAAAGGCTTGACGCTGCTTATCTAAATCGGTTTGCTTAACTGCATTTTGCGGTGCGCTATAGCTGGCCGTATATAAATCAGGGAATAAGTCAAAACGTTCCTTAGAAAACACGATAGTATCGGCGTCTTTACTGCGTCCCAATACTGTCAGCTTATACTCACCTTGCATCAACGTCTTCACGCCTGCTTCGCCCAAGGTGGCTTGATAAAAACCATCGGCCTTGGTTTTATCACTATAACCGTGGAGTAAAACCGTAGCGTTATAGGCAAGCTCTGCCGGCTCATCGGGATTATCGACTAAGCCCTCAAGGCGATATTGAATTTTCTGGGTACGCCCTTTACCTGCGGTTAAGGCAAAACCCGCCTTAGATTCGGTATTAAACTGCCAAACATCGTATTTGTCGTAAACCAAGAAACCCGCATCATTTTTAAGCCAAGGACCAAAACCATATCCTGGAGCATTGGATGGATAATCGTGGTCTTCATCGGCAAAACTGACCTTTAGGGATTTGGTGAGATTAGTGCGACGGTCCTGTGCAATATCATAGAGATACACATTACCTTGCTGATAATAAGCCACATACTTGCCATTTCCCGACAGCGTAGGCTCGGCATCACTCGGCTGTTGTGTCAAAAATTGCACTTTACTGCCTGTATTAATATCGACCAGATAATAATCTTGGTAGAACCCTGCCCAAGTTGCCATCTTGCGATAGGGCAAATCTGAACTGGCCAACATAAAACGTTTATGTTGTGAAATCGTCACATCTGGAACAGTTTTATCGCCAAGCTGCACCACGTTATTCGAACCTAAATGCAATACCGCAAGGTAAGTGCGTTTTTGCTCATCCTCATATTGCTTGATTTCATTAGGCTTAATACGAGGATCATCCCCATGCCACACCTTAAGCCCACGCTGTCCGGTGACAATATTTGTATCGAACAGGTCTTTTTCTTCGGTGATTTTCTGCAAACTAAGCTGCTGGCTTACCTCTGGCACGCGGCCAAAGAATAGCCGTTCGCTATCCAATGAGAAGCTTAAACTTGTGTAGCGATTGAGTTTCCACTCAGGTGACTCAGGAGTTTTACTGATTTTACCCGATTGCAAATCGACCAGCGATAACTGATAGCTGCGACCATAGGGTAACTCGCTATCTTTGCCCTGCGTAAACGCCAGCCAACGACCATTTTTAGCCAGCGCTAACGCACCAATCTGTTGGCTAGGCGAATCAAAGGCAACGGTTTTTTTGTGAGTGTTTAAATCGACTAACTGCAATTGATGTTGCTTATTGGTGATATCGTTCACTGCCAGCACGAGCCTACGGCTTGCCTTATCAAAAACATAGCCAGTAACCTGCTCGACATCAATTCGCTTTGTTTGGTCTTCTAAACTGAGCAACGTAAAACGTCGACCTTGGTCAAACTTATCGACCTTTGGCTTATCAATATTCGCAGGGCTTTGTGTGCCTGCTTCAGCGAGTTTTTCGGTAGTTTTAGGCCCAGCATCTTTTTTGGACTCTTCATCAGCCTCAAATCCAATCGCCAGATGCTTACCGTCATCACTGAACACAAATTCCTTCACACGCTCGAAGCGAATTTGCGTGCCAGTTTGAGTATCGAGCAACACCATGTCGGATTTGATTTTTTTCTTCGCCTTGGCATCACTCGTTTCACGCGTGAGCAAACTCGGTTTAACCACCACAGCTACATAACGACCATCGTGGTTCACCAAGGGATCTGACCCCCCCGCGATTTGATAGCTTTGCTGCGACAGGACATTTTTCACAATGACGTGACTATCCCCGCGATCGGGCGCAGACTCGACCGCGATGACTTGCCCCTTATCTGAGATAACCGGCTTTTCAAGGGATTCAAAATGCATAATGTCTGTTAGGGTGAGCGGTTTAGTGCTGGTTTCAGCCTGCACTGCTGGCAATATTCCAAGGGATAACAAAACCAGAGATGTGATAGGGATTAACTTCAATGTCTTCCTCTTTTATATATTTGTTAGACTAAAGTAGACTTTTTTAACCATTGGTTCTCCATCATGGTGAGAACCCAGTATTTTTACAAGTTATACCACATAAAAAATCGTGATATTGCTCACTATTTCCTGTGAAGTTTGACCAAAGATGGTTAAAATAATAGGCAGAAAAAATACCAAATTCATAGTCCTGCTATCCAGTTAGCACTGGGGCAGACAATTGCAGTAACGACGAACCGTGGAAGGACTTCTCCATGTCAAAAAGAACGATAACCGTAATTCCAGGTGATGGAATTGGCCCAAGTATTATTGATTCAGCCTTAAAAATTCTTGATAAAGCGGGCTGTGATTTTGAATATGAATTTGCCGATGCCGGCCTGACTGCACTTGAAAAGCAAGGCGAGTTACTGCCAGCACGCACTTTAGAACTCATTGAAAAAAACCGTATCACGCTGAAAGGGCCGCTGACGACTCCCGTTGGTGAAGGCTTTACTTCTATCAACGTAACCTTGCGCAAGAAATTCGGTCTGTATGCTAACGTACGCCCAGTACTGTCTTTCAAAGGTACCCAAGCCCGTTACGAAAATATCGATATCATCACAGTACGTGAAAACACCGAAGGCATGTACTCAGGCCACGGCCAAAAAGTGTCTGACGATGGGTTAACGGCAGAAGCCACTAGTATCGTCACTCGCCAAGGTGCAGAGCAAATCGCCACCTTCGCCTACGAACTGGCCCGCAAAGAAAACCGTAAAAAAGTCACTATCGTGCACAAAGCTAACATCATGAAGTCAACTTCAGGCCTGTTCCTGAAAGTGGCCCGTGAAGTGAGCCTACGTTACCCAGACATCAAGACAGAAGAAATGATCGTCGATGCAACGTGCATGAAGTTAGTGATGAACCCAGAAAACTTCGATGTGATCGTGACGACTAACCTATTCGGTGACATTTTATCGGACCTGTGTGCCGGTTTAGTGGGTGGTTTAGGTATGGCACCTGGCGCAAACATTGGCCGTGATGCTGCTATTTTCGAAGCCGTTCACGGTAGTGCGCCTGATATCGCTGGCAAAAACCTCGCAAACCCAACCTCAGTGATTTTAGCGTCTATCCAAATGCTGGAATACCTAGGTATGGCTGACAAAGCTGAGCAAATCCGTAAAGCGGTATCTGCAGTCATTGAAGAAGGCGACCGTACGACTCGCGATTTAGGCGGCACTCACGGCACGACTGACTTCACGCAAGCGGTGCTTGAACGTCTGTGATCTCAATGCTAAGCGCGTTTAAGACGAGCCTATCACGCGCTTGTTCAAGCAAAAGCTTAAAAGAAGCAAGCGCTTGAAACTCAAATGAATAAACACGAAAAAGCCCCAAAGTTTCCTTTGGGGCTTTTTGTTATCTAGCTTTTAAACCTGCGTGGCTTTATACCCGCGTGACAATTACCATTCTAGCGACAACAAGATCACCGCAGGGTTAGCACTGGAATTAATTCCACGCGGTATTAGGGCGCAGCCATAAATGCACTGTGACCTCATCTCGGTCATGGTAGAGGTGTTTACACTGCACCTTAAACTCAGTGATGCCGTTTTCCTTTAAAATGGTCTGCATGGTTTCAAGGATCGCCGTGACTTCTTTATAGCGGCTCTTCATCGGTAATTTAAGGTTGAAAATCGCTTCCTTAAACCAACCGTTAATCGCCCAAGCTTCAATCAGTTCGGCAACACGCGCAGGTTTCTCAACCATGTCGCACACCAGCCAATAGATATTTTTACGTTGCGGTTCGAAACGGAAACCGTCTTCACGGTAATGTTTCACTTGGCCCGTTTCCATCAGTTTTTCATCCATAGGGCCATTATCAACTGCCGACACAAACATGCCGCGACGCACCAGTTGATAAGTCCAGCCACCAGGGCAAGCGCCCAAATCCACTGAGTTCATGCCACTGCGAATACGCTCTTCTTGCTCTTCCTTAGGCACGAATTGGCCAAAGGCTTCGTCGAGTTTCAGACTAGAACGACTCGGTGCATCCGCCGCCATTTTAAGGCGTGGAATGCCCATAAAATGTGGCGAACTGTTATTACTGTAGGAATAACCCACATAGGCACGGCCGGGGCCAATAAAACACACGTGGATAATCGGACGTTTTGGATTTTCCTGCGCGAGCAAGCTACCCGATTTTTTCAAATGCTGGCGTAAAGGCACAGTGAACTTACGGCAAAAAGCCGAGAGCTCTTTCGCTTCGTTAGTGTCAGGTGTTTCAACCCGCACTTCACCCGCTTTGCTGACGTCACTGAGCGCCGCAACGATTGGGCTTATTCTGTCATTTTCAGGCAAGTCGACTAACAAGTCGCTAGCAGCAAACATCTGGCGAGCGAAAATGAGCGAATCTAAAGGTAATTGTTTGACTAATGTATCAGCAGCGTCGTCTTCAAAACATTGGTATACCACATAAGCGTCGTTATTGTTGGCCTTAACAAAGCCACCCACATTGAGCTCACCGGCTCGCTGTTGGATTTCTGCAGCGCATTCTTTTTCAAAGCCTGCGCGGCAAAATAAAAATAGGTTTTTCATGGGGATCCCTGAGAAATCCAAGCCAAAGCATTGGCTGACTATCAATTTGGGCGCCAGTATACCAATTTCAATCCACAAATACCCTATTTGCCTACTGCGGAACCTTGAATTGCGATTAGAGAAATAAAAAAGGCTTAGGTGCGCCCTAAGCCTGCTAACTCACATAAGCATCAGCGATTAAGACTCATGACCGTCGATAACTTTGTGACGCCATACCGCGGCGGCAAATAATAACCACCCCAATAAGAAACAACCACCGCCCATAGGCGTAATAGGACCTAACCACTTAGTCCCAAACAAGGCCAGTCCATATAGTGAGCCCGAAAATAGGACTATGCCTGCGACAAAGAGATATGCCGACCAGTCCAGTAAACGCGAGGTTAACCATTGGCCCGAGAAGGCAACCATGATGAGGGCAAAGGTATGGTAGAAATGATATTGCACACCTAAGTTAAAGACTTCAATTAAGTTTGGTGGCGCGACCGCTTTTAAACCATGGGCACCAAAAGCCCCTAAGGCGACGGCTAAGAATCCGCTCACGGCGGCGAGTAACAATAAACCTTTACGCATTTAACGCTCCTGCTGGAATGGGATTAACTCATTCAACATTTATTCGCTCAACATCAAGCTCACGAATAAAATCACTTGATAAATCAATAGCACGTGCAAGGTTAGCGGCTTCACTGGTGCCTGACGACTTTCTTGGGACAAAACTATGATCGCCGTCGGTTATCCAAGCCAATCCTATCTCAGCTTTCAAGGGCCAGCTTGGGATCTGCGCTTTGCCACCAAACTTATCCCGCTCACCCTGTACGACTAATATTGGGACTTGGCATTCATTCAAAGGTTCCAATCTAGGCTCGCCGCCTTTGAGTGGCACAAAAGGATAACCTAAACAAATCACCCTATCGATGCGCGCCGCTAATGCAGGATCGCAGGCTAATAGGGCCGCCATACGACCGCCCATGGATTTCCCCATTAACACCACACGTTCAACTTGTGGTTGTGAGTGGGCGATATCGAGCATCTGTGTAAAACACGCGAGCAATTTAGGCGCACGGTCCGGTGGACGCCGTTTACCATCGACTGCATTCGCCTGCATATAAGGAAAATTAAAGCGCATCACTCGGAAGCCCTGAGCAACGAATCCCGCCGACATGGCCTGCATAAAATCAGAATCCATGTTAGCACCCGCACCGTGGGCCAATAAAATCAAAGTATTAGCAGGCTCCCCTTCTAATACATAACTCGGCTTATCCGGGCAACAACTCACTGCGAGACTCCTCGGCAAACATGTCTAACATCCATTCACGAAACGCCACCACTTTACCCAGCTCAGCATGGTTTTGCTGGCAAACTAAGTAGTAAGCATCTTTACTGACCAAGACTTCTTGGAATGGACACACAAGCCGCCCAGCTTTGATATCGGGGCGTGCCAGCACGCTGTAACCCAGAGCAACCCCTTGACCATGCGCCGCCGCCTGCAATACCAAAGACGAATGACTGAAAATAGGTCCTTGATTCACATTAATATCGGTAATGCCACATTGCCTAAACCACGCCTGCCAATCGTGACGATTCATATCATGTAATAGCGTGTGATACTTTAAATCGCTCGGTTTTGAGAGTGGTTTAGGACCGTTGAGCAACATGGGCGAACACACGGGAATAAGCACTTCATTTCTGAGCTTATCTGCACGTAACCCAGGCCAATTACCTAAGCCATAATAAATAGCCACATCCACATCATCGGTTAATGAACTCGCTTCGGTATCAACGGCCTTTATTCGCACATCGATATCGGGATTTTTCTCACTGAATTTAGCCAAACGTGGCACTAGCCATTGAATCGCAAAACTGGGGGACATACTGACCGTCAGCGAACCAATCGCACTGCGGGCGAGTAATCTGTCGGTGGCATCGGCAAGCTGAATAAAGATATCTTTGATGTCGAGAAAATAGCTTTGCCCTTCTTCGGTTAATAGCAAAGAACGGTTCTTTCGACGAAATAATTTTAATCCGAGGAAATCTTCTAATGCCTTTATTTGATGGCTCACCGCAGCCTGTGTAACAAACAATTCTTCCGCTGCCCGCGTAAAGCTCAAATGCCGCGCGGCTGCCTCAAAAGCTTTAACCGCATTAAGCGGTGGTAATCGTCTCGACATAGTGATCTCAGTCTCGTTTTTTAATTAGTTTTTCTAATCCGTATTGTTACATTTAATCGTTTGTAAAGGCCAGCGTTTTTGGTTAAATTTTGCGCCAATGAAACAGCTTATCAACGAAACACCAATAGCGATGAAACATCCATAGCTATGAAATACCTAAGTTAGACAATCTCAAAGTTGATGATGGGAATGTCTGACAGCGTTAATTTGTCAGCCCGGAGGCGACTATGTTCAATTTAAAATCGGCGTTTGCGTTAATATTAGTCTCAGCACTCAGCTTTAATGCCAGTGCAAATGTACTCGTTGACGAAATCGTCATCGACACAAGCGACTTGCAAGCCAATATCACTGCAGATTTAACCGCTGCAATGAATAAAATGCACCAAGAAGTGCTACAAGAAGCCACTCTGTTGATTGCCACAGACGATGTCACATCTCATCAGCAGGTCGTTAAAGCCGAATAACCTAAACGACACTGAAATTCAGGTCACGATCAGTAAGAGCAAAGAAAAAGCCGCATTAATATGCGGCTTTTTTGTACTTGAATGGCAAATCAATCCCACTGACGATATACGGCAATGGGCAGGTTTTCGCCCGACTTATGGGCGATACACTTTCACGTTCGTGTAACCTTGCTCGATTAAATACAATGCCTGCAATTTACTCATCACCCCACGCTCACAATAGAGCAAATAAGTCTTTTGCTTATCGAGATCGGCAAACTGAGTCGCTAACTTGAAGAATGGGATGCGCTTTATCTCAATACCTTCAATTTGCAGCGGTTTGCTTTCCTCTTCTTCAGGGGCACGAATATCAATGACCACTTGGTTAGTATCGATACTGGCAACCGTTTCTGTCTCAGTAATCCGAGTATCCATTTGTTCTGCGATCTCCCTGATATCGATAGTGACAGATTGGGCGATGATCTGATCGATCAAATCCTCAGAGAACTTTTTCTCTTCCGCTTCAACCTTAGCTAATACCGCTTTTACCGTCGGCTTTTGCGAAATTACGCCGCAATATTCAGGCATTGATTTAGCAAAATCTTCGGTGCCGATTTTACGGCTCTCGTTGATAATGTCTTGCTTATCCATGGCGATTAAGGGACGTAGAATCAATAACTCAGTACAACGGTCGATGACGTTTAAGTTGGTCAGGGTCTGGCTAGACACTTGGCCTAAACTTTCACCGGTAACTAAGGCTTGAATGCCCATACGCTCGGCGATACGCGCCGCGGTACGCATCATCATGCGTTTCAATACAACGCCCATTTGACCGTTATCGATACGCTCTAAAATCTCAGCAACCACAGGCTCAAAAGGCACAGAGATAAACTTCACTTTGTGAGATTCACCGTAGGTTTTCCACAAATGGTAAGCCACTTGTTTTACACCAATTTCGTGCTGTGCGCCGCCCAGATTGAAGAAGCAGTAATGGGTACGAGCGCCTTTTTTGATAAATTGATAGCTAGATACGCCAGAGTCAAAACCACCCGAAATCAAGGACAATACATCTTCCTGTGTTGCCATCGGAAAACCGCCTAGACCTTCAATACGCTTAGTCACCATATAAAGGTTATCGCGCTCAATCTCTAAATTAACGGTAATGTCCGGATTCTTTAAACGCACGCCCAGCGCATCAGTAAACTGGTTTAAGCCACCACCGACATAACGCTCAACTTCAATAGAATTAAAATCATGATCGCCAGTACGCTTTACTCGCACGCAGAAGGTTTTACCTGCGAGCTGGTCACGGTAAACAGGCAAGACTTGCTGATAAATATCATCAACAGATTCAAAGCTGTACTCATCCACTTGCACTACGTGTGCAATGCCAGGAATACACGCCAGACGCTCACCGAAAGCTTGGGCCAATTCAGGCTTATCCTTTGGTACCATCACCATAATGCGGTCCCATTGACGCTGCACTTTTGCATCTTCGTCAACTTTTTTAAGCACATTACGGATGTTAGTTTCGAGCATTTTGGTGAAGCGCATGCGTACAGGCTTGCTCTTCATCATGATTTCTGGATACAGCTTTACAATAAACTTCATGGGATTTCCGCGGGCAATTTTAAAACAGCAAAATTGGTTAAAAGAATAATCGGGGGATTATATACCCAAGCAACCTAAAAAGGCGAGTTTCAGCGCACATAGCCAACAGCGACACAGGCCACATTTATGGCGTATTCATTGCGTATTAATGACTAAATCACGGCAGCTAATTAGGCTGAAATAATGTCACTAAAGCCTATTCGAATGGTGTGAATTGCCCTGCTTAAAATAAGTGATTTGAGATGAATTATTAACAATAAGTCGTTGAGGGATGGTCAAGGAAACTTAGGGATTACACACTCAATGTGATTAACGTAAAGCCCAAATGGATTTAAATCAACCACAGTGATTTGATGCATAACACGTTAACTAAAAGGGAAAAGTCCACATTAGCTCAATAAAAAAGCCGCAAGATTATTGCGGCTTTAGATTGGGAGAGTATCTAAACACTTAAGGCGAATTACCGATCTGAATTTCTTCAGACTCCTTAGCTTTACCTTGCTCAATAGCAATTTCAACCCTGCGGTTACGGGCACGATTTTCCGGAGAATCGTTAGGCACAATCGGATTGTTAGACGCCATACCAACCACTTTCATTCGATTAGAATCAAAGCCGCTGACCTGTACTAACTCATGGGCCACTGCCACGGCACGTTTGCTGGATAAATCCCAATTAGAACTATAGAGCTCATCGCTTATTTGCATATCATCCGTATAACCTGACACTGTGATGACACCTGGCACATCTTTTAACAATTCGCCGACTGAGCGCACCACAGGTTTAAATCGAGGCTGCAGGAAGCCTGAGCCAGAAGCAAATGACCCCTTCTCACGTATACGAATAATAATCTGCTGACCTAATGACTCAATTTCAATCGCTCCATCGGTGATCTCTTTATTGAGCTCCTGCGCCATCTTCTTCACTTGCTGATTGATCTTTTCTTGCGCCGCTGCCGCTTCCGCTTTAACCGCATCGGCCACTTCTTGCGCCGTAGCACTCGCTTCGCCCCCCCGCTGAGAACCATTTTGCTGCTGCACGCCGCCCGCACTATCGTCTTCACCCGCTTGGAAATCCAATACAGGTTCAGTCATTTCATTCGTTTGCTGGTTAATGATTTCAATCGGAGTCGGATCGGGGCGTCCTGGTCTAAATTCTAAGGCAATGACAGAAGTCCCTTTCGGGATGTCTTTAACTTCCACCTTATTTTGCACACCAAAGGCATACTTCATTGAGCCCGCGATCTGCTTAAACTTCATCACGTCCATTTCAGAAAATGACAATAACAATACGAAGAAACACATCAACAGCGACATCAAGTCGGCAAATGTTGCCAACCAGAGCGGTGCTCCGGGCGGTGGACAATTGCACTTAGCCATGGGCTACTCTCCGTCCGTTGTATCGATTTTACGATTTTTTTCAGCAAGATAGTTTTTCAAAAAGCCTTCAATCACCCGCGGGTTTTGTCCATCTTGAATCGCCAATACCGCATCCATAATAAGGTTACGATTGAGCATTTCCTCCCCCATCCTAAGCGTTAGCTTATCCGCGATAGGAAGACAAACCATGTTAGCAACCATAGCGCCGTATAATGTGGTTAACAACGCAACCGCCATCGAAGGACCAATAGATTTAGGATCCGCCATATTTGATAACATGGCCACGAGACCAACGAGTGTACCTATCATCCCCATCGCTGGCCCAACATCGCCAAAGGCTCTAAATATGCCAATCCCCGTACGATGACGTTCTTCCGTTAGAGCGATGTCCTTCTCTAGAGCTGCACGCACTACTTCACCATCATGACCATCGACTAACATATCGACAGCCTTTTGCATAAAAGTATTGCTAATTTGCGCTTCTTCTAATGCCAAAAACCCCCCTTTACGGGCAGCATCCGCCATAGTCACGGACTGTTCAATCAAGTCTTCTGGTTTATCAATCTTAAATACAAAAGCTTTCAAAGCAATTTTAACAGCGCTTAAAAACTGTTTAAGAGTGAACTTCATCATTACCACGAAGAAGGACCCACCGAACACAATCAGGATCGAGGGCACATCAACGAAAATCATCAAGCCGCCACTGGTCACCATAGCGCCGAGAATAAAACCAAAGGCTCCCACAATTCCGATTATTGTTGCTAAATCCACAACGGCTCCTCAATTTTCGTAATAAACGACATAATACTTACTCTGGGTAAGCAAGAACACTCAGTTATTCTACCGAATAAGATAATCCCACCGACACACATACGAGCCTTGTTTATCCAGTTAAAAATTACCATACAAATGATGATACTATTGTCAGTTATCGGACACACACTAAGCAAGTTTAGCGACAATTTATATTTTCTGGAAAAATTTCAGTAACAAAGCGTGCTATTGAGCAAATATCTTTAGTCTGAATTTGACCCTTACGCCGCCCTGATATACCTTGTGTCCGCTAAATCAAAGGAAACCTGAACGTGGCGAAGAAACCCGAAAATCTTAGTTTTGAAGAATCCCTTGGCGAACTTGAACGCATCGTTGCCGATCTAGAACAAGGCGATATCTCCCTCGATGACGCGTTAAAACAATTTGAACGTGGCATCAATCTCGTTCGAAATAGCCAAGCAAAACTCGAACAAGCCCAACAAAAAGTGGCCATTTTACTGAAACAAGATGAAAATGCGCCCCTATCCCCCTATGCCGTTGAGGGCGAATAAGCGTGTTAGTCAGTACCATTCAAGAATATCAACAACGAGTTGATAATCAATTAAAACAGCGTTTTAGTACGCTTGAAGATACCGCTCCCCAATTAAAAGCCGCCATGACTTACGGTGCCTTATTGGGAGGTAAGCGCATTCGACCGTTCCTCGTATACAGTGTAGGACGCATGTTTGGGGTCGAACTCGAAAAGTTAGATGCTTGCGCCGCAGCTATTGAATGTATCCATGCTTATTCATTAATCCACGACGATTTACCCGCCATGGACGATGACGAGCTCCGCCGTGGCCAGCCGACAGTGCATATCGCCTTTGATGAAGCAACGGCCATTTTAGCGGGGGATGCTCTGCAAACCTTAGCCTTTGAAATTGTCACCGAAGCCGTACCAGGGATCAGCAGCGAACAACATATTGCTATGGTAAGAGTATTGGCCAAAGCCTCAGGTTATCGTGGTATGTGTGGAGGCCAAGCGATAGACTTAGCCTCGACCGATAAGCATATTGATCTTAAAGCGTTAACTCAGCTACATAATATGAAAACTGGCGCCCTTATCAGCTGCGCCGTTGAGTTAGCTTTAATCGCCGCAAACGCGCCAAAAGATCAGTATGCTGCTATGATGGATTTTGCTCGTGCGGTCGGACTCGCCTTCCAAGTACAAGACGATATCCTTGACATCGTAGCCACCACCGAAGAGCTAGGTAAACCGCAAGGCTCTGATACTGAATCGAATAAGAGTACGTTTCCACAACTACTTGGACTACAAGGTGCACAAGACACCGCCAAACAACTGATCCAAGAGGCACTATCAGCGCTGGCTAAATTGCCATACAATAGCCAGTTAATTGCAGACTTCGCCCGCTATATCATTGAGCGAAGAATATAATAAGAGTCGAAGTATCTCGCTATGAGTTTGGACATTTCTCAGTTTCCCGTGTTGGCGCAGGCCAGCACCCCCAATGAGCTCCGCCAGCTTCCTCAGGCACTTTTACCACAAGTAGCCGATGAACTGCGCGAGTTCCTTCTTAAGTCTGTTGGCATGTCCAGCGGACATTTTGCCTCTGGGCTCGGCACAGTAGAACTCACTGTGGCACTGCACTATGTCTACAATACCCCCTTTGATCGACTGATCTGGGACGTAGGCCATCAAGCCTATCCCCATAAAATTCTCACGGGTCGACGTGACAAGATGCACACCATTCGGCAAAAAGATGGCTTACATCCTTTCCCATGGCGTGAAGAAAGTGAATACGACACTTTCAGCGTTGGCCATTCAGGCACGTCGATTAGCGCCGCGCTGGCGATGGCGATAGCTGCAGAAAAAGAACAAGCAGGTCGTAAAGTTGTCGCTGTCATCGGCGATGGCGCTATGACCGGCGGCATGGTGTTTGAAGCCATGAACCACGCGGGCGACTTGCACAATGACATGCTCGTGGTACTGAACGACAACGAAATGTCGATTTCAGAAAATGTCGGCGCCCTCAACAATCATTTAGCACAACTGATGTCAGGCCGTTTCTACACCACACTGCGCGAAGGCGGCAAAAAAGTGTTAAAAGGTATGCCAGTCATCAAAGAAATGGCCAAGCGCACTGAGGAACACCTCAAAGGTATGGTCGTTCCTGGCACTCTATTTGAAGAGTTAGGTTTCAACTACATAGGTCCTATCGATGGCCATGATGTAGACGCTCTGGTCGAGACCATGCGCAATATGCGTAATCTGAAAGGTCCACAGGTGCTGCACATCATGACCAAAAAAGGTCGTGGTTATGAACCTGCTGAAAAAGATCCTATCGGTTGGCATGCTGTGCCTAAGTTTGACCCATCACTCTTTAAAAAGCCGGCCACCAAACCCGGTTTACCGACCTTTTCTCAAGTCTTCGGTAAATGGTTGTGCGACATTGCCGAACAAGATGAGAAAGTGTTAGCGATTACTCCTGCGATGCGTGAGGGTTCTGGCATGGTGGAGTTTTCCCAGCGCTTCCCGAAACAATATTTTGATGCAGCGATTGCTGAGCAGCATGCCGTCACCTTAGCGGCGGGTTTTGCCTGCGAAGGCTTCAAGCCTGTAGTCGCGATTTACTCGACTTTCCTGCAACGCGCCTATGATCAGCTTATTCACGATGTGGCACTACAACAATTGCCCGTGTTATTTGCCATTGACCGTGGCGGTATCGTCGGTGCAGATGGTCCAACCCACCAAGGTGCATTCGATTTAAGTTTTATGCGTTGTATCCCTAATATGGTGATCATGGCGCCGTCCGATGAAAACGAATGTCGTCAAATGCTCTACACTGGCTATTGCTATGATGCGGGCCCAAGTGCGGTGCGTTACCCAAGAGGCAGTGCAACGGGAGCGATGCAAGTCGAGTCCATGACTGCGTTGCCAATTGGTAAAGGTGTCATTAAGCGCATCGGTAAGCGTATTGCCATACTTAACTTTGGTACCTTGCTCGCATCGGCATTAACCGCTGCCGAAAGCTTAGATGCGACGGTTGTCGATATGCGCTTTGTGAAACCACTTGATGTTGATCTGGTAAAAGAAATGGCACTAACCCATGAAGTGTTAGTCACTGTGGAGGAAAATGCCATTATAGGCGGTGCGGGTGCCGGAGTGCTTGAACAGCTTCAAAAGCTAAAAATGCCTAAAGCCGTACTCCAAATTGGTTTGCCAGACGAGTTCATTAAACATGGCTCGCCAGAGGAAGTCATCCACGATTTGCAACTGGATGCCGAAGGCATACTGGCGCAAATCAATGCTTATCTAGCGCAATAGGCTGAACTTGCTTATCTCGTTAAGACGCTAAATGTTATCAATAAAAAATTCCACCCATAAAAAAAGGACTGCAATTGCAGTCCTTTTTTGTTGCTGTCTGTTATAACAGCGGCTGATCCAATAAAGCTTAAGCTTCGATATCTATCGTTGCACTTTCTTGGTTAGGGCCACCCTGTGACACCATCACCATAGCAGGGCGCAGCAAGCGACTGTTCAGCTCATAACCCTTTTGCATCACCAACATCACAGTGTTCGCAGGGAACTCGGCGCTTGGCTGCATGCCAATCGCTTGATGTTGGTCAGGGTTAAATGACTGACCTTGTGGATCAATTTGCTTAACACCAAATTTAGCCACCGCAGTGAGTAAGCTTTTTTGAGTTAACTCAACACCTTGATAAATCGCTTTAGTCGCTTCATCTTCTGGGTTTGTCCCCATTAGCGCTCGCTCCATGTTATCAAGCACAGGCAAAAGTTCATTGGCGAACTTTTCCAAGGCAAACTTGTTCGCCTTTTCCACATCCATTGCGGCACGACGACGAATGTTATCGACCTCGGCTGCGGCGCGGATGACTGAATCCTTCTGCTCTTCAACTTTCGCCAAAGCTTCAGCGAGTAACTGTTCCAGCTCTTCAATACGGAAATTGGCCTGGGTAAGCTCATCGATCAGACTTGCTTCTGCGGTAGATACTTCAGACTCTACACCCTCTTGGATCAGATCCTGTTCTGCTTTAATCGATTCGTTGCTCATTTTCACTCCAGCTAAAAATGCTTTGTTTCTGAAATACTCTGGGCATATTATGGGGATCAATTTTGACGTTTCAAGGCCTAAGGCCAGATCTAGCATAAATATGACCACAAAGTTTCATACTATCGGCCTTATCGGCAAACCTCACCACCAAGGGACCAACCAAACCTTAAAGCGTCTGCATTATTGGCTGACAATGCAGGGCTTTGAAGTCTTAGTGGAAGAGCGTGTTGCTACCGAATTAGGACCCAATATCATAGCGGTCGATTTACTAGAAATTGGCGCGCGTTGCGACTTAGCCATAGTCGTCGGTGGTGACGGTAACATGCTCGGCGCGGCAAGGGTATTAGCCCGCTTCGATTTAGGCGTGATTGGGGTTAACCGCGGCAATTTAGGCTTTTTAACCGATCTGCCGCCCGATGCCTTCGAAGAGGCGCTCGCCAAGGTACTCGATGGAGAGTTCGATACCGAGCATAGATTCTTACTCGAAGCCGAAGTCTATCGCCACGGTATGCTCAAGGCGAGCAACACCGCCGTCAACGAAGCCGTACTCCATCCGGGTAAAATTGCCCACATGATTGAGTTTGAGGTCTATATTGACGATCAGTTCATGTACAGCCAACGTGCCGACGGCATGATAGTGTCAACGCCTACCGGTTCAACGGCCTACGCCCTCTCCGCTGGCGGCGCTATTCTGACGCCTAATTTACAGGCCCTAATCTTAGTACCTATGTTCCCGCACACTTTGTCGTGCCGCCCGATTGTTGTCGATGCGTGCAGCACCATAAAAATGGTTGTGTCACCTGAAAATGGCGAAAACCTCGAAGTCAGCTGTGATGGCCACGTGCATTTAGCCGTGTTACCCGGCGATGAAATCATAGTGCGCCGCAGCTCTGAACGTTTACGGCTTATTCATCCTAAAGGACACAACTATTTCCACGTGCTGCGGACCAAATTAGGCTGGGGCAGCAAGTTGTTTTAAGTCTGTATCTTTGGGCTAAATCACCAATAAAAGAGACATATCACGTCTCTTTTTTATTTTGTAAATTTAACCTAGAAGGTTGCGATTAAAGCCTTATCTTTTCCCCTGCACAGTCTTTGGTGAACTTTTTAGCACTTCTCACAAACGACTAATATTCGCATTAATGGCGTTTAAGCATTAATGACACTAACCAGTTTGATAAAAGTTCAAACAGTATTTTTTAGTTTTGTTACTTAAAATTTCGGCTTCAATTTCACCCTGTTCTCTCAATTTCCCCTCTTAACCCATTAGAAGCGGTCACTTTTTATTTCAACTTTTCTGTTGTTCTCTCAATATACTTGAATATTTTGGCTGGCTGTTCGCTCAAATAAACTGAAATTAAATTAAACAATGGTTATAAAATTTCATATTAAAGTAAAATTCATTAAGTGATATCCATCACAATAAAATCCCACCATTCTAAAAGGTGCTCTAGATCACTATAAAAAACCATTCCAAAATGGACATATTAGGCAAATATTACAATAGCTTGATAAAAATAGAAGTAAATGAGTTAATCCAGCCACAACAATCTATGCGACCTTAATCACACCTTAAAAATGACTGAAAAAACCAATAACAGACTATTAATGAAATAAATGGATCAGTTAATTGCAATAATGACGATGAATATGAGTGATAGCTCTACTTTTAATAACCAGAAAAACAACAAATTTAATTTAATATAACCAAAGTAGATATACACCCAACAGTCTAAGTGATCATTGTCACATATAAGAAAATCCCCCGAGAGAAGCACCCCGCAGCACTGTAAATTAGCATTTCATATAACAGCCAAGATGATCTAGATCATATTAGTCAAGCTCACAATAGCGTCTAGTACACAACACAGAATGTCGAGACCGTAAGTACTTGCAGTATTAACTGCTGATTTATTGGTCTGGGAAGTCGACATGAAGGCAGATGAAAAATCCTAATATCAATAATAAGACAGACCACTTTATGAAGAGGCAAGCATGACAATACTTCAACTCCTCGCTAGCTTGACGCCAGTGCTCAGTGTAATGCTATTTCTAGTGTTACTCAGAATGCCTGCATCTAAGGCTATGCCTATCTCCATGATAATCACAGCGCTCGCCGCCGTGTTTATTTGGCAAATGGATACCACATTACTGGCGGCATCGGTCCTCGAAGGACTGCTCTCAGCCATCACACCGTTAACCATCATTTTTGGTGCCGTATTCCTACTCAATACCCTGAAATACTCAGGTGCCATGGACACTATCCGTGCTGGGTTTACTAACATCAGTGCCGATGCCCGTGTACAAGTCATCATCATCTGTTGGTTATTCGGTGCCTTTATTGAAGGTAGTGCTGGTTTTGGTACTCCCGCAGCCATTGGCGCACCACTACTGGTATTGCTTGGTGTACCACCCGTTGCCGCAGCTGTCGTGGCTTTGATTGCTGACTCGGCCTGTGTATCCTTCGGTGCGATTGGTCTACCCGTACTCTTTGGGATGGAACAGGGTCTGATCCAAGGTGGCGTGAGCATGGCGGCGGAGCAATTTGCTGCCCATGGCGGTAACTATGCTGGTTATGCGCGATATATCGTCATGCATATGATCACTATCGACTTAATCACTGGTTCATTAATTCCTCTCGTAATGGTGACCATGCTAACAGGATTCTTTGGTCGCAATAAATCCTTTAAGGAAGGCTTAGCAATTTGGAAATTTGCGATTTTCTCAGGTCTTGCCTTTACCGTCCCCGCATGGATCATCAACTACCTTGCAGGCCCAGAATTCCCTTCGGTTATCGGTTCATTGATCGGTATGGCCTTAGTGATCCCGGTTGCGCGTAAAGGCTACTTACTGCCTAAAACGCCATGGAATGATTTCGCAGAGAATGACAGTCAAGAAAGCGGAAAAGTCGAAACAACGGCTAAGTTTTCCCAAATTGCCGCTTGGACACCTTACATCATCATGGCTGCGCTTTTGGTACTGTCGCGTACAGTGGCACCGTTAAAAGCATGGTTATCAAGCTTTAACATCAGCTGGACAGGCCTAATGGGCACTGAGCTAAAAGCCAGCTTCGCCACCCTATATGCCCCTGGCGCCTTCTTTGTTGCCGTGTGTATTCTAGGTTTCTTCCTGTTCAAAATGAAAAGCCCTGCGATTCAGCAAACGGTCGGTGTTTCATGTAAGTCCATGTTGCCAACAATTATTTCATTAGGCGCATCAGTGCCTATGGTAAAAATCTTCTTAAACTCAGGCGCGAATGGTGCAGGTCTTGCCTCAATGCCCGTCGCTTTAGCGGATATGTTGGCAGGTTCCATGGGCGCAGTGTGGGCTTGGATGGCGCCTATCGTGGGGATTTTTGGTGCCTTCTTATCGGGTTCCGCCACGTTCTCAAACATGATGTTCTCCAGCCTACAATACAGCGTTGCCGACAATATTGGCATGAACCACACACTGGTATTGGCACTACAAGGTATCGGTGCAAACGCCGGTAACATGATGTGCGTAATGAACGTGGTTGCCGCTGCAACGGTAGTGGGTATGGCAGGTAGAGAATCAGAAATTATCCGTAAAACAATGCCTGTTGCCATTGGTTATGCCTTACTGGCGGGCACAATAGCTACCCTGTGGGGTGGATTCTAAGCCGTTTTATTTTATTGAATGCCCGAAGTCACTCCCAGTGACTTCGGCTTTAATCTATTAATAAAGAGAGTGATGCTATGTCGATTAACTATAAACTGGTCATCGATGATCTAAGAACGCAATTAGGTGATCATCCCGTGACGGATGATCCCGTTCGCCGTTTTGCCTGGTCCACCGATGCAAGCTACTTCAGGATAGTCCCAGAAGTGGTTGTCCATGCAGAAACCCTAGAACAGGTAAAGTTCACATTAGCCGTTGCCCGTAAGCATGATGCACCCGTCACGTTTAGGGCCGCTGGAACCAGTTTATCTGGCCAAGCTATCGGTGAAGGTATTTTGTTGATCCTAGGCCATGATGGTTTTAGAAAGATTGAAGTCAGTAGCGATGCCAAACAGATCACCTTAGGTGCTGCTGTCATTGGTTCCGACGCTAACGCCGTACTCGCGCCGCTTAACCGCAAAATTGGTCCCGATCCCGCCACCATAGGCTCCGCCAAAATTGGTGGTATTGTGGCAAACAATGCTTCGGGAATGTGCTGTGGTACTGCGCAAAACAGTTACCAAACTATCGCTTCCGCGAAACTTCTTTTTGCAGATGGTACTGAACTCGATACAGGCTGTGAAAAATCAAAAGCTGCCTTTGTTAAATCCCATGGAAAAATACTGGATGCGCTGACAGAACTGTCGCACATGACTCGCCATAACACAGTGTTAGCGGACAGAATTCGTAAAAAGTATTCCATTAAAAATACCACCGGCTACGGCATCAATTCGTTACTCGATTTTACCGACCCATTTGACATCATCAACCACTTAATGGTGGGGATGGAAGGCACCTTAGCTTTTATTAATGAAGTCACTTATCACACAGTGAATGAAGCTAAATTTAAAGCCTCAGCTATGGCCGTATTCCATAATATGGAAGATGCCGCACGAGCAATACCACTGATAAACGGTGAAAGCGTTTCTGCTGCTGAACTCCTTGATTGGCCATCAATCAAAGCAGTAACGGGCAAGCCTGGCATGCCAGATTGGTTATCAGAATTACCGGCCCTATCCGCTATTCTACTGATAGAATCCCGTGCTGATGACGACAAAACCTTAGAAAATTATACTCAAGATGTCACCGCGAAACTCGCCGGTTTTGACTTTATCCGCCCAATGGAATTTAGTACTAATCCAGCGGTTTATGACAAATACTGGGCAATGCGTAAAGGCTTGTTCCCGATTGTAGGTGGTGAGCGTCCAAAGGGAACCTCAGTTATCATCGAAGACGTGGCCTTTGAACTAGAGCACCTTGCTGCTGCGGCGCACGATATCACTGAGCTTTTCCATAAACATGGTTACCCTGAAGGCTGTATTTATGGCCATGCTCTTGCGGGGAACTTCCACTTTATCATTACCCCCACCTTCTCGACTCAAGCCGATATCGATCGTTTCCATGCCTTTATGGATGATATTGCCGACATGGTGATTAACAAGTACGACGGTTCAATGAAAGCCGAGCATGGTACTGGCCGTGCTGTCGCGCCGTTCGTCGAAAAAGAATGGGGACAAGATGCTTACACTTTAATGAAGAGCATCAAACAAGTATTTGATCCACAGGGTATTCTAAACCCAGGCGTGATTCTTAACGACGATAGCAATGTCCACGTTAAAAACATCAAGCCCTGCCCTGTGGTCGATGATTTTGTTGATAAATGTATCGAATGTGGTTTCTGTGAAAAAACCTGCCCAACATCGGCACTCAACTTCTCACCTCGTCAGCGTATTGCAACTCTGCGTGAAATTGAACGTTTAGAACAATCCGGTGATAAAGCCGCAGCAGCAGAAATGCGCGCCGCCGCTAAATACGATGTAGTTGATACCTGTGCCGCCTGCCAGCTTTGTACTATTGCTTGCCCAGTGGATAACAGCATGGGGCAACTGGTGCGTAAACTGCGCACGCCGTACATCAGCACTACTGAACAAAAAGTCTTAGATTTCCAAGCCAAACACTTTGGTGCAGTTAACCAAGTCATCAGTTCAGGTTTTGACATGCTTGGCGTGATCCACAAGATCACTGGCGACAACATTACCAGTGCCCTAATGAAAACCGGCCGTTTGATTTCAAAAGAAGTGCCTTATTGGAACCCCGATTTCCCGAAAGGCGGCAAATTGCCAAAACCATCCCCCGCTAAAGTTGGCCAAGAAACAGTGGTTTACTTCCCAGCCTGTGGCGGCAGAACCTTTGGTCCGACACCCAAAGATCCCGATAACCGCACTTTGCCTGAGGTGGTCGTCACGCTGCTGGAACGTGCAGGCTATAACGTCATCACGCCAGAAAAAACCCGCGATTTATGTTGCGGCCAGATGTGGGAATCTAAGGGCGACTTTAAAAACGCCGATGCCAAACGCCAAGAACTTATCGATGCAGTGAGCAAGATGACCAATGGTGGCAAGCTGCCAGTGATCGTCGATGCCTTGTCTTGCACCTACCGCACTTTGTCAGGTAATCCAAAAGTACAAATTATCGACTTAGTTGAGTTTATGCACGACAAGCTACTGACTAAGCTCAACATCAGCAAAAAAGTCAATGTGGCACTGCACTTAGGTTGTAGCGCACGCAAGATGAAACTTGAACCTAAGATGCAAGCAATCGCCGATGCCTGCTCTGCACAAGTGCTCAAACCTGCAGGAATTGACTGCTGCGGTTACGCGGGTGAAAAAGGCTTGTATAAGCCTGAAATCAACGCCAGCGCACTGCGTAATATTAAAAAGCTCATTCCTGTCGAGATTAAGGAAGGCTATTACGCCAACCGTATGTGCGAAGTCGGTTTGACCCAACACAGCGGCATTTCCTACCGCCACTTAGCTTATCTGCTCGAAGAGTGCAGCCGCTAATCTGGTATGACAGTAGTAAACAAACGGGGCTATTTTTAGCCCCGTTTGTTTATATAAGCGAACTATTCTCATTTATATGTCATTAAGTATTTTTTGAGAATTTCAAACCTGAATAAATACATTTTAAAACCAATGTAATCATCAAGTTAAAATATTCTCATTTTTGAAAAAATCTACAAGCTCATTTACTAAATTAGGGCTACTTATTCCGCTAAGATAGGCCTATATTTGATCAACTACCTTAGCATTAGTGTGGATATTGGGTCACACTGCAAGGCAATGTCGTTCACTAACAAGAAAGAGAAAACACAATGAAAATCGCCCTTTTCATCCCGTGTCTAGTCAATCAAATGATGCCAGAGGTCGCGATTGCCACCTTGGAATTATTAGAGAAACTCGGGCACCAAGTGATTCTACCCGCGGGTCAAACATGCTGTGGCCAGCCGATGACAAACTCGGGTTGCTTCGATGCAGCGCGCAGCACCACCCTTAAATTGCTCAACGCCTTTAAGGGAGTGGAATGCGACGCTATTGTTTGCCCTGCCGCCTCTTGCTTAGTGGCCGCCAAAGAAAACTTCCACGAGTTTGATAGCAGCCCAGAAGCACAAGCTGTGATCAACAAACTCTATGAACTGACTGAGTTTTTACACGATATCGCGCCGATCCCCGCCTTTACCAAGCCCTTCGCGCACAAAATTAGCCTGCAACTGAGTTGCCATGGCATTCGCATGTTAAGCCTTGCCACCCCAAGTGAGCAAATGGGACCAAGATTCAACAAAGTCGAAGCTGTATTGGCCAATATTGCAGGCATAGACATAGTGTATCCAGACCGCCGTGACGAATGCTGCGGCTTTGGTGGCACCTTCGCCGTCGATGAAGGCGCAGTGTCGGCTAAGATGGGGAAAGACAAGGCCCAAGCCCACGCTGCAACGGGTGCTGAATATGTGGTGGGTTTTGATCCCTCATGCCTGTTGCACCTCGATGGCATGATCCGCAGACAGCAATTGCCGATTGAAATTCGCCACATAGCGCAAGTGCTAAACGCCGCGCTCTAGGAGACTCACCATGGCTTACAATCATAATCACGGAGCTAATGGCTCCCAAGTCCATGCCCATAAAGCCGATATTTTTTGCCGCGACGAAACCCGTGTCGACTGGCATTCAAAAGCACTATGGATGCTCAGAGAAAAACGCGACCGCGCCGCGGGTAGCATCCCAGAATGGGAACAACTGCGCCAGCTTGGCTCAGAAATTAAGCTCCACACGCTAACCCATCTTGCTCAATATCTTGAAACCTTTGAACAAAACTGTATCGCCAACGGCATACAAGTCCATTGGGCGAAAGATGGCGCAGAGCACAATCGTATCGTGCATGACATTTTATCCCGCCATAAAGTCAAAAAGTTGGTGAAGTCTAAGTCTATGCTGACCGAGGAATGTCACCTCAATCCGTACTTAGAACAACGTGGCATTGAAGTCATAGACACCGACTTAGGTGAGCGGATTATTCAGCTCGCCAAAATGCCACCATCACACATAGTCGTGCCTGCTATCCATATGAAAAAGGAAGAAGTCGGCGAACTCTTCCATGAAAAACTCGGCACTAAAGCGGGGGGGTCCGATCCCTTGTATTTAACCCGCGCCGCCCGTGCCCACCTGCGTGAACAGTTCCTTAGCGCCGATGCCGCGATGACAGGCGTGAACATGGCGATTGCCGATAAAGGCGCCGTGGTGGTCTGCACGAACGAAGGCAACGCCGACATGGGTGCTAACCTGCCTAAGTTACAGTTGCATTCAATGGGGATCGATAAAGTGGTGCCCGATATCGATAGCGCAGCCGTTTTACTGCGAACACTGGCACGCAACGCCACGGGCCAACCTGTCACGACTTATAGCGCCTTTTACCGTGGCCCACAGCCCGAAGGTGAGATGCACATTATTATCGTCGACAATGGCCGCACTGAGATGCTCAAGGATAAAATCCTCGCAGAATCATTGAAGTGTATTCGTTGTGGTGGTTGCCTCAATACCTGTCCTGTGTATCGTCGCTCCGGCGGTTACAGCTACAACTACACTATCCCTGGCCCAATTGGTATCGCAGTGGGCGCTAAGATTGATGACACTAACTCGATTGCCTGGGCCTGTACCTTGTGTGGCAGCTGTACCTATATCTGCCCGACTAAAGTGCCGCTCGATAAGATTATTTTCCACCACAGACGCCTTAAGGCTGAAGCCGGAAAACTCCCCTATGGCAAAAACAGTTACATGCCATTAGTGGGTAAATTTATGGCAAGCGAAACCATGCTTAACTGCTCTATGAGTGTGGCGAGAACTGCGCTGCGCATTCTACCGGGTAGTCTGTTAAAACCCTTTAGCGGTGCATGGGGTAAATACCGTGAACTGCCCGTTGCCCCGAACTCCAGCTTCGAAGCTTGGTTTAAGAAACACAGGAGCCTATAAGATGTCTAGTAAACTTGAAATTCTCAATGCGCTCAAACTGTCGGCCTTAACAAATCATCCTATGCCAAGCATAGATGTGACGCCAAGAGTCGAAAATCTCGTCGGCCAGTTCGAGACCAACCTCAATACTGTCGCGGGTACGCTGCATAAAGAAGGTGGCATCAAAGCCCTGCAAGCCAAAGTCGATGAACTTATCGCCCAAGGGTTACAGGTTATCTCCCTTGTCGAGGGGGTCACGGCAAACCGTGAAATGCCACCCACAGCCCACGAGCTCAAAAACATAGATTATGCAGTGATCCCAGGTGACATTGGCGTTGCCGAAAACGGTGCCATTTGGGTTAACAATAAGAATCTAGGCCACAGAGTGACACCTTTTATCTGTGAAAACCTGATCTTAGCCCTGCCAACGAATAAGATTGTGCCGACCCTACATCAGGCAGCTAAAGAAATCACGTTAGCCTCAGGTGAGTTCGGGGTGTTTATCGCTGGTCCATCAAAAACCGCCGATATCGAACAAGCCCTCGTCGTCGGCGCCCACGGCGCCTGCAGCTTGAACGTGTATTTGCTCTAATGCCTCGAGATTTAATGTAACCAAGAAAATTCAAAGGTTATGGAATAATCGAAACACAAAAGCCGCCTTCATTAGCGGCTTTCTTATTGAGACTTCGCTGAATAATATTTGATTTGTAGGCTGATAAACCACTAACACAGCTTACCAATTAACGTTTATTGACTAACAGTTTACAGGCTTGCCATGGCATTTACTCGCCGACTCTGTGAATAGAAACCTAGGGTTTTAAGCTTATGAACGAGAGCCATGGTCGTTCTCATGCATCCCTGCATTGCACGACATTCAGGCGTCCTGCCTATCAGATGGCGAACTGGCAGTTAAACACGGATGTTGTTCAAGTCAATCCGTGGATGCAGGGCCCTGTAGGATCCCCTCATAATTCATAACCCCAACAACCATGAGTTAATGAGAGTTCAGTTAGTTTCTTCGCAGCACAAAGCAAATTATCTGCTGATATGGGGTAATCATGCC